>CAZDAN010000031.1:0-14553 GCA_964503565.1 uncultured Bacteroides sp. | reverse complement strand
GCATTGGTGTACACCCGCTACCGCACGAAGGCAGCGATGCTGAATCTGGTCTATGACGAGCGTAACCGTGAACTGATGTTTGAAGGAAAGCGCTGGTTCGACTTGGTGCGCCGCTCATTGCGCGAGGGCAACACCAACTACCTGAAGACACAGGCTGCAAGAAAATATACCAATAACAAATCGGCTGCTGAGAGTAAGCTTAGCCGCTTGGATGCCATCTTCTGGCCCTACAATGAGGAGGAACTGAAGGTGAACGGAAACCTGAAGCAGAATCCGGCATTCGGAAGTGGAGATAATTCGTCAATCGTGGTAAATTAAAAAAGTGACATGAAGATTATGAAAAAGTATCTATATGGAATATTCGCCCTGTTGGGTGCCGCATGGTTGGGAAGCTGTTCGGACGAGCCGGATGCGGAGAACTACTACACCTTCAAGGGGGAGATGATGAGCCAGTATCTGACATCGCGTCCGCAGTTCAGTCACTATGCACAGATTGTGGAGCGTGCCGGACTGATGAAACTGCTGTCGGCCTACGGCACATACACCTGCTTTGCACCAACCAACGAAGCAGTGGAGACCTATTTGAGTGAAAAGGGCTTTGCCTCGTTGGACGATTTGACGAACGAAGATTGTGACACGATTGCTCGTACACATTTGGTGAACAATGTGTTCAGTACCGCCAATATGGGCGACGGAGTGTTGGCCGATGCCAACATGAATCGCCGATACATCGAAATCAGCCATGGACTGGATGCCGATTCGAACATGGTGGTCTATCTGAACGAGGACTCGCACATCCTGTTTGAGTGGCAAGACGATTCGGTGGACAATGGTATCGTACAACCTGTAAACCGGGTGTTGGAAAGTTCAAACCGCATGATTGTGGACCTGATGAAGCTGAATCCGGGAATCAGTCTTTTTATGGAGGCATTGAAGGCTACGGGTATGGCCGATTCGCTCTATGTCTATCGTAACGAAGAATGGGATCCTACTCCTTATCCAAGATGGAACTATACATCGGACATCAATACCGAGAGTGCCACTGTGCCCGAAGAGATGTTGTTGGGATTTACTCTGTTTGTAGAGCCTGATGAGGTGTATCATGCGGAAGGTATCACCACATTGGAGGATTTGTACAACAAGGCGTGTGAACTTTACGACCCGGTATATCCCGATGATATGGGGCAACCGTGGCATGATTTCGACCAACTGAAAGACCGCCGCAATCCGTTGAACCGTTACATCTCATACCACATTTTGGGATGCAACGTGCTGAGCAAGGAAAAATTGACACCGTACAATGTGTTGAATTCCAATGGTCTGGTAGATATAGGTATTGAAACGACTGTGAACAACCCCGAAGACTGGTACGAAACACTGCTGAGCCACACCATGATAAATGTACAGAAGCAGACCGTGGGTAAGTATCAGGGTGGCGGCGTGAAGAACGGACACTATGTGAACCGTCGTTATGACAGCCAGTTCAGGCACGAAGGCCAGTTGGTGACAAAGGTGACCGACTACAAGAGCAGTGCGTTGAATGGAATCTATTTCTATGTGGACGACATCGTAGCCTTTGACCTGACGACACAACAGGAGGTGCAGAACAAACGTATCCGTATGGACTTCGCTACCCTGTTCCCCGAGTTCATCACCAACGGCATCCGTCTGAACGGCGACCCCACACGTGGTCACGATGAAGCTGAACGCTACGGAAAGAACTACTATTTCCCCGAAGGCAGTCTGAAGGGTGTGAAGGTGAACGGCTATTTGCTCTATCGCCGTCCGCACAACCACTATCGCTGCTTCCAAGGTGACGAGTTGAACCTTCAGGGCGACTACGATGTGACCTTCAAGTTGCCTCCCGTGCCCAGTGAAGGTGATTATCAGATTCGTTTGGGATATGCACCCAGTGACACACGTGGCATCGGTCAGGTTTATTTCGACAACAAGCCGCAAGGCATCCCCATTGACATGACCGAGAGTCTGACCGACCTGGGTGTGCCCATTGCTGACAACTACAACATGATGACTAAAGACG
The DNA here is from genome assembly GCA_964503565.1 of uncultured Bacteroides sp. Lineage (GTDB taxonomy): Bacteria > Bacteroidota > Bacteroidia > Bacteroidales > Bacteroidaceae > Phocaeicola_A. The sequence continues at coordinate 12,512 of CAZDAN010000031.1, read as the reverse complement.
AGAAGGCTGCCGAGCGCAAGACGCTGAAAAATCTCGGCTACTACCGTGGCCCGATGGGTGCCTACATGTTGCAGAGTGGAGCACATGCCTATCTTGGATTGCACACGCAGAGCGTACGCCGCATTGTCTGTACCGTGCACATCAAACCTGATGAAGACCACTACCTGCGCTTCCGCAACGTGTCGGACAACGGTTCAAGCGAGTTGATGCTCGACTTTTTGGAAATCGTTCCCCGCAGTGTGTATGGTGTAACGGATGAGGGAGAACCGGAGGATGATCTTTGATAACAATGGAGATAAAAGGAGATAAAGGGAGATAAAGGGAGATAGAGGCCGATGGTATACAAAACATTGGGCCTTTATCTCCACCAAAAGGAGCAAAGCGACTTATCTCCATTTAACTCCAGCTATCTCCCTTAACAATAAACTTAGTAAACATGAAAAGATATATAATAGGTATAATGGCAACAGTAGCCTTGGTGGGATGTTCCGATGAATGGGACAATCACTACACCGAGGACCAAAGCACAAAGGGGACTTTGTGGGAAGCCATACAGGAGAGATGTGAACTTTCCAATTTTGCCCGGGTGATAGAGGCCACAGGCTATAGCGAGCGGTTGGGAAGCAGTCAGATGTTCACGGTCTTTGCCCCCGTGAATGACCATTTCGGCAGTGAAAAGGCCGATGAACTGATTGCTGATTACAATAAAGAGAAAGCACAAGGTGTCCGTGAGGAGGACAACAAGGTGATCAATCAGTTTGTGCAGAACCACATTGCCATGTCTAACCGTAGCGTGAGCAGCCTGACGAACGATTCCATTACACTGATGAACGGAAAATACGAAACGTTGACGGCTCAAAAGTTTGGCGAAAGCAATATTTTGACCCGTAATCAGTATGTGGGCAACGGTGTACTCTTTACGATAGAGAAGGCAGAAGAATATTTTCCCAATGTCTTCGAGTATATCGGCCAAAATGGTTTGACAAACAGCTTGTACGAGTTCTTGAATCATTATAGCGTCTATGAGTTTGACCCTGACAAGAGTGTGGCAGGTGATATTGTGGATGGTAAGACGGTGTATCTGGACTCTGTGTTCCATTTGACAAACTCAATGTTGCGTGAATATGGCCACATCAATCGCGAGGACTCCAGCTACATGGCTTTGGTGCCTACTGACCGTGTATGGAACCAGTTGTATGACGAATATGTGAACTACTTCAACTACAATGACCTCACTCCCAAGCGCGATTCGATGGTACATACCTACACAAGCCGTGCCATTGCCGACGGTACCATCTTCAACCTGAACACGCAGGCCGTTTATTTGAACGATTCGGCCCGTTCGACAAAGTATGAAGACCTCTATGCAGGAGTGCTCAGCTATGCCGAACCCCGCTACTACATCTATCGCAATCCTTACGAGGGAGCCTTTGCGGGGGCTGAAGAAACAGTGTGCAGCAATGGTCGTGTGCTGATACAGGACCAGTGGAACATCGACAAGCGGGAGACTTTCTATCAGCAAATCAAGGTGGAGGCCGAGAACAACCGCTATGTAGATACCATCATTCAGGCCAAAGAACCGTTGAGTGTGCGTGCTGTGCCTTTGAGCAATCCGTTCTATGGAAAGATTTCGGAGAACTACTTCATGGAGGCTCAGCCGTTGACGACAGCTTCGTCAACTTCGGTACGATACAGTATTCCTGACCAGTTGTCGAACATTGGATATGACATTTATGCAGTTTTTGTGCCTGCAATTGCTTACAACGAGAATGCCTCAGCCGAAGACCGTTTGCCTTGTCGTGTCCGTTTTACTTTGGGATATACAGAACAGGATGGAACTGAGAAAACAGCCTCGTTGCGCAACCCTGCAGACAATGCGGTAAACTTCGAAACTACACCTGATGTGGTTGATACATTGCTCGTGGCTGAGAATTATGTGTTCCCCACTTGTGCATTCGATTTGGAAGACCCGCAAGTGACATTGCGTGTGGCCAGCAACCTTACCAGTAGCATGTCATCGCGTTTTACCCGCACCTTGCGAATGGATTGCATCATTTTGAAACCGCATGAAAAATAGTTGAGAATTAGTTCGAGCGTGGCTCTCGTCAGCTACGCAGTCATAAATCAAATTAAGAATTGATAAACATGAAATCAATTAGAATATATGGTCTTTCTCTTCTGCTGTGCGGCAGTATGACAGCGTTGGCACAGGCGCCGGTCTCAGGCCAGAAAGAGAATACAGAAACTCAGAAACAAGTGCCGGTCCGCACTATCAGGGGACGTGTGTTAAGCACCTCCACCGGTGCTCCTTTAGCGGGTGCTATGGTGAGCACTACCGGTATAGGCGGATACAGTGCACTTACCGGTGAAGACGGAACGTATGAATTGCAGGTTCCTCACTTTGCCTCGTCAATTACCATCAATGCACCGGGATACAATTTGGTGCGTCGCGGACTTTCTGCCGATTTGGAACAACGTGATGTCAGTCTGCTTCCTTCAACACTGAAGGCTGACTATACGGCCAATCTTGAGATTACTTCTCCTGTGAAGGCCGAGGGCTTCAGCTACAGTCCTGCTGTGACCATTGAGGATGAAATCGGTAACCGCCTCGGTGCCGAAGTGCGTACTTCGCTTCGTAGCGGTGTGCCAGGTATTGGTGGAGTTATGTTCATTGGTGGATTAAACTCGTTGAATGCCAATGCACAGCCTTTGATTGTGATTGATGGCGTTATTTTCGACCAACAGTATAATCGCGAGGCTGAGCATAACGGATTCTACAACAGCATCCTTTCCAATATCAATCCGGCCGACATTGAACGTGTCAGTGTCTTGAGAAACGGTACATCGCTTTATGGAGCCAAGGGATCCAACGGTGTTATCCTTATCGAGACTCGCCGCAACAAGTCGATGGCTACCCGTATCACAGCCAGCCTCTCTGCCGGAGTGACGACAGAACCCAAATATATCGATATGATGGATGCCGAGCAGTATCGTAGCTATGCTTCGGAGCTTCTTCGGACTACTGACACTCGGGTAAAGAGCTTCAAGTTCCTCAACGATGACCCTACCTATTATTATTATGGGCAATACCACAACAACACTGATTGGAAGAAGGAAGTTTATCGTACCGCTTTCACTCAGAACTACGGTATCAATGTTGAGGGTGGTGACGATGTGGCCAACTATAACCTCTCTCTTGGCTATACCAATGCTCAGAGTACGATGGAGTACAACGAGATGAACCGCTTGAACATCCGTTTCAACACCGACATCAAGTTCTCTGACAAGTTCACGGCTCGTTTCGATGCCTCTTTTGCCAATCAGAACCGCAATCTGCGCGATGATGGTGCTCCCGAAGGTTATGAAAATGGTTCACCCACCTCTCCTTCGTTCTTGGCTTATGCAAAGAGTCCTTTCCTTAGTCCGTATGTGTATGCTGGTGGACAGATTTACGATAACCATCTTGATGTTACTGACGAAAGTTATTTGGATGAGGCTCTGAGCGGATATGCCAACTACAACTACAAGTTGGCCAATCCTTATGCGATTGGTGTATATGGCGATGCCGAGAACAAGAATCGTTTTGAAAACTCTATGCTGAGCGTGGCTGTTACTCCCAAGTATCAGATTACTCCCTACCTTTCGGTGAGTGAGCATTTCAGCTACAATCTTATCAGTACTAACGAAAAGTATTACCTTCCCATCAACGGTGTGCCCGATTTCTATGTAGAGTCAGTGGCAGACTATCGTCAGAATGAAGTACGCTCCATGGCTGCCAAGCAGAATTCTGTGATGAGCGACACCCGTTTGCAGTGGAGCCGCCGTTTGGGTGCCCATGCCTTCGACATCTTCGGAGGTGCCCGCATCAATTGGGAAAGCTACAGTGTCACTTCACAGTTGGGTTACAACACGGGTAACGACAAGACCCCCTTTATCCACAAGGGATTGACCGATGCCCGCACTGAGGGTGGCACCGACAATTGGGCCAACATCGCTTGGTATGCTCAGGCCGGTTATAACTTCCTTGGTCGTTACTTCCTGCAGGCCAATCTGACGGCCGAAGCCTCTTCCCGCTTTGGTGCCGAGGCCGACGGACTCGACCTTTGTGGTACCCGTTGGGGAATTTTCCCCGGTGTGCAGGCTGCTTGGGAAATCACTTCCGAGCCTTGGATGGCCGGTGTGCGCGGTATCGATTACTTGCGTTTGGGTGTCGGGTTCGATGTGACGGGTAACGACGATGTCAACTATCATGCCGCCCGCAGCTACTTGGCTTCCGACAAGTATCTCTACTCCATTCTTGGTCTTTCGTTTGCCAACATTGGTAATCCCAAGATTCAGTGGGAGCGTACCCGCCGTGTCAACGCCTCGTTGCATGGAAACTTTTTGGGCAACCGCTTGAACATGCAGTTGAATGCTTACAGCTCCAAGACAGACAACTTGTTGACTTTTCAAGATCTCAGTTTCCTCACCGGTCTTGAAAACTACTGGGGCAATAGCGGTGCCATGACGAATAAGGGATTCGACCTCACCCTCAGTGGCCGCATCATTGTCACTCGCAATTGGCAGTGGGAGTTGGGTGCCAGCATTGGTCACTACAAGAATGAGATAACTTCTTTGCCTACTGCCGATGGCTATATCGACACCAACCTCTATGGTGCCACCATCCGTTCGCAGGTGGGCCAGCCTGCCGGTGCATTCTATGGTTACAAGACAAAGGGCGTGTTCGCTACCAGCGAAGAGGCCAAGGAGGCAGGCTTGTACAAGGTGGAGAAGAACGGTACACACACTGAGTTTGCCGCCGGTGACGTACACTTTGCCGACCTTGTTGCCGACCATTGCATCAACGATGCCGACCGCACCATCATCGGTGACCCCAATCCCGACTTCTATGGAAATATCTTCACCAGTCTTACCTACAAGCGCTTGCGTCTTGATGTGGGATTCAACTACAGCGTGGGTGGCGATGTCTATAACTACATGCGCTCGCAACTCGAGGGCGGCAGTCGCTTTATGAACCAGACACTTGCCCTCACCCGCCGTTGGCATGGTGAAGGACACGTGACCGATATGCCCCGCGTCACCTTCCAAGATCCCATGGGCAATGCCCGCTTCAGCGACCGTTGGATTGAGGATGGCAGCTATCTCAAGTTGCGTAGTGTCACCCTCAGCTATCAGCTTCCCGTCAACTCTACCTTCTTGCAAGGTCTTGAGTTTTGGGTACAGGGTAACAACCTCTTCACGCTTACCAATTACCTCGGTACTGACCCCGAAGTGGCTGCAACCTCTAATGTCATTGGCCAAGGCATCGACACTGGCCTGCTTCCCCAGAGCCGCTCATTCTTTGCCGGTGTGAAGATAAAATTGTAAAAGCGGACCCAGCGGACCTAACAGACCCTCCCCCTTGCCCCTCCCAGGGGAGGGGCAAGGGTAGCTTTAGAAATAATGAAATATAGTAAAGACTAAAATCAATAGAAGAATATGATAGCAAGACTTTTTAATAAGATAAGTACAAACCATTCACTCCCCTCCCTTGGGAGGGGTAAGGGGGTGGGGCCGCTGTTGGGCCTTCTGGCTCTGTGCGGACTCTTCACTACCACCTCATGTGACGATATGCTGGAGACCGACTCCGACCTCTATGTCTATGCTGATGGTGACAACCTTGCCGATCCCACCGACACCATCTACTCCATGGTGGGAATCCTGAACAAACTGCAACCCTTGGCCGACCGCACTGTGTTGTTGGGCGAGGTGCGTGCCGACCTGGTGGACCTCACTCCCTATGCCAGCACCGACCTCCAGCAGTTGGCTTCCTTCAGTATCTCGGACGACAATGTCTATAACAATCCGCGCGACTACTATGCCGTCATCAACAACTGCAACTACTTTTTGGCCCATGCCGACACCGCTTTGAAGAACAATCGCGGTGAGCGCATCTTCGAGAAAGAGTTTGCAGCTGTCAAGGGTATCCGTGCGTGGACCTATCTGCAATTGGCGTTGGTTTATGGCCGCGTACCTTTCGTGGACGAACCGATTACCAGTGCACAGATTGACGAGTCCGATTACCCCATAGCTGACCTCAACTACATCTGCCAATACTTCATCAACGACCTGATGCCCCTCATCCATACTGAGATGCCTGGTTATGGCGAAATTGGTAGTGTAGATAGCCGCTTCCTCTATTTCCCCATCAACATCCTGTTGGGTGAACTGAACCTGTGGGCAGGCAACTATCGCGAGGCTGCCCTCAGTTACTACCGCTACATCTCTACCCGCAATGGAGTGGGCACCTCTTGGCCGCTGATGGATTTCAGTGCTTATTGGCGTCCCGATGAAACGGCTTACAGTAGCTATATTGACGGATGGTATCTCAATTGTTTCATTGATGAGACCTACTCTACGGCAAGCGAGCTGGTTACCCTCATTCCCGGTGACTCCATCACTTCTTCGCCCTACTACAGCAGCCTGCCCTCCTTGTGGAATACCACTGTGGGCAACGATGGCTACTACAGCCTTACCCCCTCGAAAGCCATCATCAATCTCTCCAAGGCACAGGTCTATTGCAACCGCAATTCGGCAGGTGAGGTCAGCTATGCTCCCACCAATCTGTCCGACAACATGTCCGGCGACCTCCGCTTGAGCAGTGCATGGTACACCACGTCACGTATCAGTGCGGGTGAGGGACGCCCCCAGTACCAGCGTATGTACAAGCATTCGGGTGAATCGCCCAACGTGCATCTGTGGCGTGGTTCCATGGTATGGCTCCGCTTGGCCGAGGCGCTCAACTGTGCCGGCTTCCCCCAGTTTGCCTACAACATCTTGGCAACGGGTGTGAACAACAACACCATCGACTCTCTTCAGAATGTCTATTCTGCCGACAGTGTGTGGTTGGAGCAGTTCAACTTCCCCAACACCCTGCACGTGCTCCGCACCGAGAGCCTCACGGGCTACACCACCATCGGTGTGCACTCTCGTGGTAGCGGCTTCACCGAGTGGAACGAGCACTACGCTTTGCCCATGCCGGAGGATTCATTGGCTACGCCGGCCGAGATTGTGGCCTACCAGCAGCCCATCATCGAAGACCTCATCATGGACGAGTGTGCCCTTGAGATGGCTTTCGAAGGGCACCGTTTCTACGACCTCATGCGTGTAGCCCAGCGTCGTGGCGAACCTTCGTACTTGGCCAATCGCATTGCAGCCCGTCGTGGTGAGGGTGTCTCTGCCGGTATCAGCACAGACCTCACTGATCCCAGCAATTGGTATCTCAGCTGGCAGAATCGCATCGGATATTGATGCCGTTTACGGACTCACCTGAGTCCCCCTCAGAGACCCACCTGTGTCTTGCCTCGAGACACAGGTGGGTCTCTGCTTGAGACACAGGTGTGTCTTTGATGGAGACACAGGTGTGTCTCCGACACCCCCTCCGCTCAGTCCCTTTCCCGAGGGTGGTTACTCCCCTCTTCTTACCCACTTATGTGCGGATTATTAGGTAATTAACAAATTCTACCCCTATAGTGGCAAAATTTGCCCATAGGGGTAGTTTTTTAGCTATACTTTTGCCATCAGGATAAAAAGCCGACACTAACTGACATAAAACTAACAGACTGAAAGACGTGAATTACAAGAACATGACAATGAGGAAACTGATTATCGGACTGCTGATGGCTCTGTCTGTGCCCATGGTGGCACAGAGTTACAAGGACGTCACCCTCAGCCACCATGAGCGTGCCAAGCATCTGGTGAGTCTGATGACATTGGACGAGAAGATTGCCCAGGTGGGCCACCAGACTCCGGCCATTGCCCGTTTGGGTTTGGCGGGATATAACTACTGGAACGAAGCCATCCACGGTGTGGCCCGCTCCGGTCTGGCCACTTCATTCCCCGTGTCGAAGGCCATGAGTGCAACGTGGAATCTCGACCTCATCCGCCGGTGTGCTACCGTCACCAGCGACGAAGCCCGTATATATAATAATGTATATAAGAAGGGGCTCATCTATTGGTGCCCCACCATCAACATGAGTCGCGACCCGCGCTGGGGACGCGACGAAGAGAACTACGGTGAAGACCCCTACCTTCAGGGACGCATTGCCGTGGAGTACATCAAAGCCATGCAGGGCGACGACCCCAAGTACTACAAGACCATTGCCACAGCCAAGCACTTTGCCGCCAACAACTACGAGGGCGGACGCCATCACACCTCCAGCGATGTGGACGAGCGTAGCTTGCGCGAATACTACCTGCCTGCTTTCGAGATGGCAGTGAAAGAGGGTGGTGTGCGCTCGGTGATGTCGGCCTACAATGCCTTGAACGGCATCCCCTGCGGAGCCAACCACGAACTGCTTCAGGAAATCCTGCGTGGCGAGTGGGGATTCGACGGCTTTGTGGTGAGCGACTGTGGTGCCGTGGACAATGTCTATCAGAACCACAAGTACGTGGCCACCGCTGCCGAGGCTTCGGCCGTCAGCATGAAGAACGGTGAAGATCTCAACTGTGGCGACACCTTCCAGGAGTTCTGCAAGGAAGCCATCCAGAAAGGTCTGCTTACCGAAGCCCAGCTGGACACGGCTCTTGTTCGTGTGCTCGAAGCCCGCTTCTCGGTGGGCGAGTTCGACGGAGCCTCGCTGGTTTCCTGGAAGAGCATCTCCGACACCCTGCTCGACTGTCAGGCACACCGCCGGTTGGCCTATCAGGCCGCACAGGAGGCCATCGTGTTGCTTAAGAACGATAACAACTTCCTCCCCCTCACTACCGACAAGACCGTTTGCGTCATCGGTCCCATGGCACAGACCGTCACTTTGGGCGGCTACAGCGGTTCGCCCATTGACCTCAGCACCCCGATTGAAGGTATTGCAGCCAAGATGGGTGTGAGTGCCAGCGACGGCCGTGTGGAGTTTGAGGATTGTACCGAGATGAGCTACACCGGTGGCGGTAACCACTTGGTGAAAGAGGCTAACGGCTCCAGTGGTAACTTGGGTTACATCCACAATGGCGACTGGGTGGCTTTCGACGAAATAGACTTTGGCGAAGGCAAGAGCCGCCTGACCCTCTACACCGGTGCGCAGAACAACAATCCTACGGTGCTGAACATCTCGCTTGACACCCGTAAGACCAACCCCGACGTACAGATTTCCATTCCCCCGACAGGAAGCTGGAGCAGCTACAAGGAGGCCAGCTTCGAGGTTGACCCCGCTATCTTCAAGGGCAAGCACAAGGTCTATTTCACCTTCCGCTTTGCCAACCAGAACTACGGTGCCAACATGGACTGGTTCCGCTTCGACAATCCCGGCGAGGAGAATCCCCTCCAGCAGGACGGCCCCCTCTACTATGTGCAAGGCTGCAACATGGTGGACAGCAAGGCCACCGATTTGGAGACAGCCAAGGAGTTTGCCGCCAAGGCTGACGTGGTGGTGCTCTGCATGGGTACCGACCTCAGCACCAGCGACGAAAGCAACGACCGCAAGTCACTCGACCTTCCCGGCGACCAGCAGAAGCTGATGGAAGCCGTCTATAGTGTCAACCCCAATGTGGTGCTGGTGATGCAGACCTGCTCATCAATGACCATCAATTGGGCCGACAAACACCTGCCTGCCATCGTGGAGGCATGGTATGGCGGACAGGCACAGGGACGTGCCATTGCCGACGTGCTCTATGGCGACTACAACCCCTCGGGCAAGCTCTCATCCACGTGGTACGCCGCTCTCAGCGACCTGCCCAAGGACCTCATGCAGTATGACATCCGCAAGAACAACTATACCTATATGTATTACGACAAGCAGCCGCTCTATCCCTTTGGTCACGGCCTGTCGTACACCACCTACGAATATGCCGACCTCGCCCTCAGTGCTGAGGCATTGGGATTGGGCGATGTGCTTACCGTCAGCTTCGACGTTACCAACACCGGCAACCGTGCCGGCGACGAGGTGGTGCAGCTCTATGTACATGCCAACAGCCAGATTGAGCGTCCCATCAAGGAACTGAAAGGCTTCGACCGCATCCACTTGGAGCCGGGCGAGACCAAGCGCGTGACACTCCGTCTGGGCCACGACCAGTTGACCTATTATAACACCGCCAGCCACACCTACGATGTGGAGACCGGACAGGTGGACATTCTGGTAGGAGCCTCTTCGGCCGACATCCGCCTGAAGGGAACCATCCAAGCCGAGGCCGCCACGGTGAAGCATACCTATAAGAGTCAGGTTGTCGGCATAGACACCCCTGTGGCAAACCTTGCAGGAGGCAGAGCTGCCAAGGTCTATAACATGGCTGGTCAGTTGGTGGGATCGGCCGACGACAGACGGAGCCTGCCCAAAGGCATACTGGTGAAGGTGCCGCCCGGACAGAAGTTCCTCAACAAGTAAGCGTGAAATAACAATAAATCAATAATCAATTATTTTATTAACTAATCATTTTACTAACTAAAAACATTGTATTATGAAACGAATGATTACTCAATCCATGAAGGCTGCTGCCCTCGCAGTAGGTCTTTTCGGAGCCAGCGCAGTAGCACAGGCCGCTGTCGTTACTCCAGGTCAGTCAGTGACTGAATTTGTTGCTAACGAAGATCTTATGGTTGTAGCTCCCGCTTTCACCACAGCTGATTCATTGGCTAACTGGGCTTATGGTAGCTACAATCAGGCTGCCAACCTTATCGGTTATCAGGACCAGCGTGCCATCATCGGTGCTTTCGAAGCTGAAGTTGCTGCTGAAGGTGTGTATGGTGTGGAAGTGAAGGTTCGCAGCACTACCACCAACTGGATGATTGGTTTCGGTGCCGACAAGGAACTCGACTTTGCTGCCCGTATGGACGAACCATCTACTCCCGGATGGGATCAAATGGTTCGTCCGACTCTGATTTCTTCTGTAGAAGCTAAGGTTGACACTATTGAGGCTGCTATAGGTACTCCCGATAGCGCAAACTATGTGCCCGCCATCACCGAGACTACTTACTCTTTCGCTTCTGGCGAGTGGGAAACCATCTACGTGCCTGTGAAGTTGGAGGCTGGTAAGAACTACGTTTCATTCTGGCTCTGCCGTACCTATCAGGGTATTGACAATTTGAAGGGTCCCGATGGCTCTATCAATGGTGTGTACGTACAGTCAATCAAACTGTTGCCCGCCGGTTCAGGCGAAGCTGCAGAGGTGTTGCAGACTGCTACATTGAAGCTCTGGCAGCAGCGCATGTACCCCGCTATGAACACTGAGGCCGGTGCCAGTCTGGCTGCTGACTATGCTGCTTTGCACGCTGCTTACGGTGCTGCTACTGACTATAGCGCTCTTGACCTCTCTAAGGTAAAGGCCGGTATCGAGGCTGTTGCTGCTCGTGAGGAAGACCTCCGTCATGGTCAGGGTGCCCTCATCGATGGCGACTCTGCCGTATTCGCTCTGCCTTACTACCACAACCTGTTGGGTGGTGCCATCAGCGAGAACGAACGTGGCGAGTATCCCGATGCTCCTATGGTATTCGAGTACACCAATGGCAAGACTTTGGTTTACAAGTTCACTACTGTGATTGACGGTACTATCTATCCCGAGTTCTACTTCGGTACTCAGCTTTCTACTAAGGCTCACATCAACATCTATGCTGCTGACAGCACTACTCAGATGATTCCCACTTGGTCATTCGACCCCAACACGGGCGACTGGCAGGTTTACAAGATGTGGAGCAATCAGAACGTAGCCAAGTTTGAGGCTAAGGCAGGACAGACTTACTTCCTGACTATGAAGTTCGACAACTATGTAAACGTTCGTGGTATGTATATGCGCATGGTTATCCAGACCGGTAAGACTTATGCCGAAGTACAGGAAATGCAGGCTAAGGCTGAGGATATGTTTGCCAAGTATCAGGAAGGTACTGACGGCTTCTACTCTATCGGTGGTGACATGACTTTGGTGAATGCTCTTGAGGAGGCCATCGCTATGGCTTCTGACCTCGCAGAGGACAGCTCTTCTGAGGAAATGACTGCCGCTTACTACGCTATGGAAGAGGCTATCGGCAAACTCGAGTCTGCTCCTGTGGTGAACACTATTCCTACTACTGAGACTAATCCGTTCGACATCTCTTTGGGTGACTTCACTTCATGGCGTATGGAAGCTGGTGGTAACATCGGTTACGCTTACGGCAACGGTCAGGTTGTTTACACTGTTTACAACAAGGTTGACTGCAAGTACAACGTTCAGTTCACTTGCTCTAACAATGCTTCTGACATGTCTCAGATTGGTTTCCGTGTAGAAATCATTCAGGAGAGTGGCGATACTGTCCGCTTGGAGGATAAGATTGTTGACGTAACCGGCGCCGGTGGTTGGGCTTTGTGGAACGATCCCAATGCTAACTACACTGTAGAGCTGGCTATCCCCGAAGGTCGTGTACAGATTTACGTTTACGGTGTGATGGCTGCAAGCAACGGCTACGTTGGTAACATGAACAAGTTCGACTTCATCCAGGTTCCCGGAACTGAAGGCGAAGGTGCTAAGGCTGTAGCCGCAGGAATCGACGAAATCGAAGTTGTAGCTCCAGC
>CAZDAN010000030.1:0-15088 GCA_964503565.1 uncultured Bacteroides sp. | reverse complement strand
TCAACTACGCCGAGAGCGAAGTGGAGAAGCACTTCAACTTCATCCGCAAGTTCAGCGCCGACAAGTTGGATTGTTACAGAAAGTGAAAAAAGATAAAAGAGCAACATGCAAGAAGAGGAGCATCCACACCAGATGCCCCTCTTTTTTTGGGCACAGATGGCACAGGAGAAACGTTTTTTCAGCGTAAATGAAGGAAAAAACGGACAAACCTATATAATCCGCACCTAAAGTTTGTGCATATTTGACAGCTTATTCGTATCTTTGTGCGCTATTATGAATAAGAGAAAGAATATGAAACATACTTTATGCCTTGCAGGCCTTCTTCTTTGTTGCACAAACTTGGTTGGCCAAGAGTTACACAAAGGCATATCCTATAATGTAGAAAGCAGTGTCGCCTGGAGCAACGGCGAAGACTTTGCCCCCTTTTGGCTTACAGCCAACCGACACGGGCTTTATTCCACAGATACCCATAGCGGCTACCTGAAAGCCGGACTTTTCCGTTCAACCCGGCAAGACGAAAGCCGCAATTGGCGACACGGCTACGGTCTTGAGTTGGCTGCGGCATATAACCACACCTCTTCCTTCATCGTGCAACAAGCCTACTACGACATTGCTTGGAAAGGTATGCAACTGAGTATCGGCAGCAAAGAACGCCCTTCGGCACTGAAGAATCCCCTGCTCAGCAGCGGCGGCCTCATCTTTGGCACCAATGCACGCCCCGTTCCCCAAGTACGTTTTGAACTGCCCGAATACATCACCATTGCCGGCACGGGCGACTGGCTCCACATCAAAGGCTTTCTCGGCTATGGCATGTACACCGACAACAATTGGCAAAAGGACTTCATAACTCCCGGCCAACGCTATACCCTGGATGCTCTGCACCATGTGAAGGCCGGCTACTTGAAGATTGGCAATGAAGAGAAGTTCCCCCTCTACTTTGAAGGCGCATTGGAAATGGCAACGCAATTCGGCGGTCATGCCTACAACGTGACCTGGGGACGCGAAGAGATAAAGACCGACAACTTCAAAATGGGCAGCGGCATCAAGGACTTCTTTGAAGCCCTCATCCCCATGGGAGGAGACGCTACCGACGGAGCAACTTCCGACGGAGAGAGTTACGCCAACGCCTCGGGCAACCACATCGGAAGCTGGCACTTCTCGCTCACCTACGATCCGGGAGACTGGAAAGTGCGTGCCTACTACGAACACATGTTTGAAGACCACTCCATGATGTTCTTCGAATATGGCTGGGAAGACGGACTGGCCGGCCTTGAGGTGACACTGCCGAAGAATCCCTTCGTACACACCTTCCTTTATGAATACATGGGCACAAAGGATCAGGCCGGACCCGTCTATCACGACCACACCCCCGAAATCCCCGACCAGGTAAGTGCCCTCGATGACTACTACAACCACCTGCTCTACCCCGGCTGGCAGCATTGGGGCATGAGCATGGGCTCGCCTTTCCTGATTTCCCCTATTTATAATACGGAGAACCACTCGAACTTCTTCTTCAACATAACCGGAAGACTCAAGTTCCACTACAACCGCGTGCAGTCCCACCATTTCGGTCTTTGCGGTTCGCCCACGGAGGGGCTCGACTATCGCCTGCTAATCTCCCATAGCAAACATTGGGGAAGCTACTATATCCCATTGATTGATACAGAAGAACAAACTTCCGCTTTGCTTGAAGTGTCATACGCCCCTGCCCGTTGGGAAGGATGGCAGCTCAAAGGAGCTGTGGCTTACGACCACGGAACAACCGTCGTGGGCAACAACTTCGGCGGTATGCTGACCGTAAGCAAAAGCGGAATACTCACCCGATAAGAAATTCCTGTTACAGACTGACAACAAATGAAAAAGAAAATATTCCACCTCCTTGCCGTATGCACACTCGCCGCCCTCGGTTCGTGTGGCGACTTCGACATCAACGGCGACCTCGACGGCATGTGGCATCTGCGCACGGTAGAAGACCTGACGAAGAACGAAATCACTTCTGTCAAGGAGCAATGCGTCTATTACTCCGTACAACAAAACCTCATCACAGTGAAACGATTGTACAGGAGCGACAGTCCGGAAATATACGAAACGCACATCGGACGGTTTATCCACACGAAAGATTCACTGATATTGCACAACTTCCGCATATTTCAGAACGAAGGAATAGTGGCAACTCCCCAAAGCCTCGCCCCCTTCTACCTCGACGGCACCACTTCGCGTTACTCCATCGAAAAGTTGGATTCGGACGAAATGATTCTTCGTTCAGACTTGCGCGAACTGCTCTTTAAGAAATTCTAAAAAAAGAGGCTTTTTTATATAATAAAAACAAAGAAATAGAGTTATTAGAGTATAACAAGCTTCCAACAGATAAGACAACAACTATGTACAAAGATGCCATGTCGCCATGGGCGCGTTGCGTAAAGCGTTTCATTGATATTCTCGCATCATTCTTTGGAATGGTGCTCCTCTTCCCTTTCTATTTAGCTATATGGTTGGCCATCAAGATAGAAGATGGCGGAAAACCTATCTTCTCCCAAGAGCGAATGGGCTACAAGGGCAAACCCTTCACCATCTATAAGTTCCGTTCCATGATTGTGGCCTCCGAGGACAACGGCGTGCCCCAACTCTGCCAGGAGAAAGACGACCGCCTGACAAAAGTGGGACGTTTCCTGCGCGACCATCATTTGGACGAGCTGCCCCAACTGTGGAACATCTTCACGGGTGACATGTCGCTCGTCGGCCCTCGCCCCGAGCGTCCCTACTTTGCCGAAAAGATTATGGAACAGAACTCCGACTACCGGTACGTCTATCTGATGCGTCCCGGAATATTCTCTCCGGCCACCCTCTACAACGGTTATACCGACACGATGGAAAAGATGCTCGAGCGCCTGCGTATGGACCTCGACTATCTGACCCACCGCTCCCTTTGGTACGACTTCAAGATTATCTTCCTGACAGTGGCATCCATCGTGACGGGAAAGAAGTTTTAATAGCCCACATCACAGTAAAGGATGACGATAGTTCGCCCAAACAAGAGCTATTGCACAAGAATCTTTTTTACCGAACCATCGGACATCCTTATAATATTCAACCCTTTCTGAGGAGAAGCAACAGCACTCCCGTTCGCAGATCTCTATATTTTAATTTTGTATTCCTATCGGGCATTTCTCATACGAAACCGATTACTGATATTTGGGGCAAAAATAGTGTATCTTATCAAAAAATGCAAATCTTCTTGTCGATAAGTTCTTTACATAGCACTCCATTCTTCATTTCACGACGTGGAATATTCATTTCACGACGTGAAACAATCATTCCACGACGTGAAACATATATTCCACGACGTGAAATATAAAAACAATACGGATGTTCTTGCTTTTATCCCTTATTATTTGTAACTTTGCAGGCGTTAGTAAAAGATTATAAACCAAAACATACCTATCTGAGCATTATGGCCAAGTACATCAAGCAAGAAATAGCAGACATGAGGGGCGAGGGAAAGACACAAGCCTACTACCGCCTACAAACCATCCGCAACATCGGAATGGAAGAGTTCATAGAAGTAATGACCCGCCGTGGCGGATTGACCCGCGGCACGGCCATATCGGCACTGACCCACGCCATGGAAACGCTGGGCGAGCTGATGGGAATGGGTTACACGGTGAGCATCGACGGGCTGGGCACCTTCAAAGCCACGCTGGGCCTGCGCCGCGACAAGGAGATGGACACCATCGACGGGGATGCCCCGAAACGGAACTCGCAGAGCCTGTGTGTGAACGGTGTGAACTACAAAGCGGACAAGAAACTCATCCATCAGGCGGGAATCCACTGCCAGCTGGAGCGCGGCCATGTGAGCCGCCTGCGCAAGTCGCCCTACACGCGCGAGGAGCGGACGGCATTGGCCATGCAGTACATTGAGGAACATGGATTCATGCGTCTGGCGGACTATGTACAACTGACGGGACTGTCCCGCTCGAGCGCCTGCCGCGAACTGAAAGAGCTTCGCAACAGCCCCGACTGCAGACTCGTCAGCAAAGGACGCGGTCCCAGCACGGTCTATGTGAAAGGGTGAACAACCGGACTGAAGGAGAGCAATCATGGCAAGAACCGTTCCAACCATCCGGTGTCCAAAAATTCTCATCGCACTGTGCCTCGTCCTGTCAGGCTGTACGGACGAACAGTACGATGAGATTCCCAACGCCCCGCTTGCCGACTATGCCAAGGCCCACATCGAGCATAGCCGATTCCCCTTACAGCCCGACTCGCTCAAGATTCTGGCCATAGGAAACAGTTTCACCGAAAACAGTGTGGCCCTCTTGCCCCTCCTTTTGCAGGAACACCACATAACGAACATCACATTGGGAAAAATCTGCTACGGAGGAGCCTCGTTGCAAGACCATGAAAGGTTCTTCCGCAACAAGACACAAGCCTATCAGTTCCAAGTGAAGCTCCCGAAAGAGCCGGAATGGCATCCGAAACTGACAGACACCACCATAGAAGAGGCCGTCCGATATTGCGGATGGGACATCATTGTCCTGCAACAGGCCTCGGCCGTGTCAGGACTGCCCCAACGCTACCAGCCCTACCTGAACCGATTGATAGAACACATCCTGTCAACAGCCACGAACCCCGACCTGACCATTGTCTGGCACATGACATGGCCCTACTCGCCCCAATGTTCCACCAAAGCATTTTCTCCTTACAAGTATCAGCCGGGCATCATGTATGAAGCCATCCGCAAGGCAACCGGAATCATACTGGAAGAAACAGGAATCAGATACTGCATCCCCTCGGGAGACTGTATCAACACACTAAGGAACCATTCCTTTTATAAAGACAGTACGGACTTTACCAGCGACGGCATTCACATTGACCACCCGACAGGCCAGTATGCCTTGGCCTGCACTTGGTACCAAACCCTGATTCGTCCCATATATCAAACGGAACTGCACGAAAGCAGATCCATGCCTGTCAGCATGGAAGAACAGTCGCTGATACACTCCGTAGTGCGGAACGCCGTATCAGCGAATCCTTAAAACGGGCTGCCGCCACAAGTCATCAAATCAAAAGTAAAAGTTATATCAGACTTTTCCAAAGTCCTTTGCAGGCATAGATGGAGTAATAGTAAATGGCACGGAGGTAACCGGTCTTCTCCACGTTCACATAGATATTCCACTGCCAGGTCAGCAAAGCAAGTTTTCTGGAAGTGAGCGACTCGCTTCTCACTCTGTACAGGGCAGTGACGGTTCCCGTGTTGCGGGCAATGAAGCCTTTCTTCAGGATGGAGAGCCACATGACGTAGTCCTCGTGGTGGATGTGCATGAAGAAGATTTTACCCACTTTGGTCGTATCATATATTCCGGTCAGGTTCCCTATGACATTGCCTTTGAGCATAGATGCGTAGTCTGCCTTTTCGGGTCCCCTCACCAAGCGGCCGGAGCGTGTTCCGCACTCCTTTATCTTTTCATAATTCGAATAGACGATAGCCACCGAGTCGTCGGTGTGCTCGAAAAGTGCCAACTGTTCCTCCAACTTCGTGGGCAGCCACATGTCGTCGCTGTCGAGAAAGGCGATGAAGCGGCCGTTGGCACTTTTTACACCCTCGTTGCGCGGTGTAGTCGGAGAACCGGAGGCCTTATTGGTCTGCAAAAGACGTATTCTGGAATCGGTTTGGCAGAACTCTCTGACCCGGGAAACAGAGTCGTCGCTGGAACAATCATCTACGACAATCAATTCCCAGTTCGTGTACGTTTGAGCAAGAACAGACCGAATGGATTCTACCACATACGCGGCAGAATTATACATAGGCATTACGATGGAAACCAAATCTTTCATACGCAAATGACGCTCTTCATCGTGTTCCGCACGATATCCGGCTCAAAACGAGCGATGAACGACTGTTTCTCAAATATATAAAATCCATAAACGACTATTCTCGAACTCTATTTTTGCAAAATCGCGTGCAAAGATAAGTAAAATAATTCAGAATAGGGCTATAGATTGGAAAGATTAAATAAAAACTATCAGTTGAAATATCCGTCGGACAGATTCTGTCCCCTGAAGCAAAAGCCTGTTTTCGGAGGACAAAGTCAGTTCTGATACTCGAACTTCAAGTGGGAAATGGTGCTTTCCAACGCAGCTTCCTGTGACTCGGTGAGCGGAGTGTCTGTTCCCATGACCTTCTTATTCTCATAATATTTCCCGAAAAGTTCTTCCAGATATTCACGAGAGTAGCGTTTCTCCTGGGGATAGAGTTTCTCTTCATGGGCAAGAATCTGCGGAATCGAGAACTTCACCCCTATAATTCTGGCCGGCGTACCCACCACTACCGCATACGGGGGAACTTCGGCATTAACCAATGACTTGGCCCCCACGATGGAGCCTCGCCCCAAATGTGCCCCCGACAGCAACGTGACGTTGGCCCCAATCCATACGTCCTCTTCCACCACGATATCTTTCTCAGAGTCGTTGACATGGGAAGGAGCCAACAGGAACTGGGGAATACCCACGGTAGGAATATGGTTGCCCGTCACGACAAGCAGGTTCAGGGAGGCACCGGAATATTCCTTCATGACAAAGGCTCCCGTATCATTGATGATTTTATGATGACCCTGCAGGCGGGAGAAGGGATGGAGGTACACCCTGGAAGGATTGTTGATGAGCGACGGAAATCCAATGTAGGCACCTTTCCCTTTAAGCGCCAAACGGCTGAAAACCTTACTATGATAGTACAACAAGCGGACATCATAGTCAATGATGTCGAACCATTTGTATAAGAAAGCCTTTACTTTACCCATATACCTTTAGCTTTTTGAGTGAGAAGTTTGTGAACCTGCGTTGTAAAGCAGGATACATAGACTATGTTTATCAGAATCATGGAGCAGACGACCCCGATTCCTCCCACATAACTGCCAATCAGGAAAGACATGGGGATGTGGAGAAAAAGTCCAATCGAAGTCACAAAAGTCTGTAACTTCACAGCCCCTACACCATTTATCAATTCCACTTGAAGCAAGTCCCACGAATGTATGGCCATGTACACGGCCACCACCAACGTCATCTCGAAAGGAATATCCACCTTGTCCCCAATCCAGATTTGGTAAACAATGGGCGAAAGTACCACCATCAGGACAAGGAGCACAACCGACAGGAGGTAAATCCGACACATCTTTTTATATACCCGGCTCATCCAGGCAAAATCCTTCTTGACATAAGCATCCGTGAAAGCCGGCCAAAGAGGAGACAGCAGTATGGAATACAACATCATGGAGATACTCAGGTAACGATAGGCAATGTTATACGTCGTAACTTGGTCGGGACCCGAGATGTTTGAAATCAACAGATTTGTGCATTGGTACAGAATCAGGACTTGTATCTGAATCAAGAAGAATTTGGCGCCCAATCCCCACAAGTCCTTCACATACTCCAACCTGACAGCCTTGATGGAAGGGGCAACCTTCCGGTATCTTCCGTTATAGAGGACGAACGACGCCACGATAGTTACCAACACAGGCGACACGGACATGACCAGAGAAAGCAACAGCAGAGAGGAACTGCAGACGTGCGACAGAATCCATATCAAAACCAATGCGATGAAATTTCCTATCATCGGGAAAGATGCCGAGAGCGAAACCTGCTGGAAGGAGGCCACTACGGAAGTGAGCACATTCACTATCATCTGAACAGAAAAGCAGGCAACCAGAATATGAAGTATCAGCTTCAACTCGCTGTTATAGGCCGAATCGACATTCAAGACCGCTGCCCAATCGACGTATGGGATGATAATCTCCAGCAACAGGCACACGGGGACGAACAGGGCAACCATGACAAAATAGGTAGTGGACACCAGGGAGCGGGCCCGTTCCCAATTGTCAAGGGCAATGGCCTCCGTCAGTTTATTCTTCAGTCCCTGCGTAAAACCAACATCGAAGAAAGTCAACCAAAAGAGGACCGATGACAACGTAAGCCAAATTCCATACAGTTCTTTGGACACAAAACCCAATGTGAGGGGCACCAACAAGAGGGAAATTGTGATGCTTGCCCCCTTTATCAACAGTGACAAAAGAGCATTTCGCTTGACCGCCAAGGTACGTTTGTTGTCCGTACTGTTTCCCCAAAGTTTCATAAATCAGAACAACCGTTTAACCAGATTCAACAATATATACAGCCTGTACTTAATCTTAAAGAAGAAAGAGGTACGCCGACCTATTCGGTCAATATTGGACACATTCTTACCGTGGCGTCTGTATCTGACCAGTTTGTCGTCGATAATCCGATAGCGATAGTAGGCCATTGCCACAAGGGTTATCCAATTGTCGTGCGAACACATCATATGATTGTCGGGGAACGGCAATACCTTCTCCAGCACCTTGCGACGGAAAGCTATGCAACATCCCAGGAAACCGAACTTCAGGACAGTCCCCCAAAAAGAACGCTTGGAATCCCGCAACTCAAAGAAAGAGGCGCTCACTTCGTTCCCGTCAGCATCTATGACAGAAGCATCAGAAAGAACGAAATCACAAGTTTCCAATTCCTCCAACGTACGCTTGAGCTTGTCGGGGTGCCATTCGTCATCCTGGTCTGTAAGAAAGATATAGTCGCCCTTGGCATAACCCAACACGTGCTCATAGTTTGCTGTATAGCCATGCCGCCCCTGATTGTGCACAATCTTAATCTGAGAAGACCCGAACGATTCCAGAATCTCGACCGTAGCATCAGAAGAGCCGTCGTCCGACACAATAATTTCATCTGAGGCAGACAACTGAGGCAGGATGGTCTCAATCTGTCTGCGTATGTACTTCTCTCCGTTATATGCGGCAATACAAACCGAAATCATAATCCCTACATTTAATCGTGGTACACTGCATCCCGGCATTTTGACAATGCTGAAAGGGAATACTTCTTTTCAAAAACACCGGTGGCAGCTTCCGCAATGGATTTGTGAAGCGCCTGATTACTCGTCAACTTGGATATCGCCTCAGCGTAGGCAGCCGGTTCATCGGCTATCAGACAAGAAACCGAATCTTCGAAATCAAGCCCCTCCACTCCCACGCTAGTCGTTACAAAAGGAACATTCAACGCCGCGGATTCAAGAATCTTCATGCGCATTCCACTACCTGACAAAATCGGAACCAACATAATCGAACCGGCCAGGATGTCGGACAGATGCTCCACATATCCGTCGCATTTTATCTCCAATCCATTGACATTCCGATTATAAGACTTGGGCCAACCCGAGCCGACAATGTGCATTGTCACCGGAGAGCAGTTCTTCCAATCGACCAAAGGAAGCACTTTGTTTATCAGCCAATCAACCCCCTCTTGATTAGGAAAATGGGAATAGCTTCCAAGAAAAACCAACGTCCGGTTCCAAGGCTGATATTCTTTCTGCAAAGAGGAAACGGCTGCGGGAGAAACATAAATGGGAGATGTGACTCCCGCCTTCATCAATTCCAATCTGTCCACATTCGTCAAGGTGATAACCTTGTCACAATGGTTCAAGTCGGCTATTTCTTCATTCCGAAGGGTATTGAACAAAGACTCTTCTGCCTCCGTCAACCGGTAATCTGCCAGCAATCTTTTATTTCTGACGTAACGGATTTCATGGTGAACAAAAATTTTCTTTACCTTATGGGAAAAACGAGGAACAAGGCTCAAGAACGGATAAAAATCGATTTGAAGACAATCTGCAGAAGACTCTTCGACAATCTGTTCTACAAAAGAGACGAACTTCTGATCCATCGGAAAACCGTATGGCTTCAATACCCGCTCTACATGGAAAGACTTTGAGTTTTTCCTGAAAGTCAGATTGAAACTTCTTACAATCTTGTCCCACAAAAAGCCCAACGAGGCCAACTGCCTATGATAACGATAAGGCTTAAACTCTACCTCGGGCCATCTTCTCTGTAACTCTTGCATAGCACCCATCTGATTATATCCGTTTTCAGGGAATACAATCACAAACCCATGGGTATGACGCAAGGAATCAATCATATTGTATTGTGCCTGCGCCCCCCCGGAATTCAACGGGTATGGAAGAAGAGATGTCAGTATAACTATATTCATACGTCTTTTAAGTAAAAGGAACGTCCCAATGACACGAATAATTCAATTTGTTGGGACGCGTTGCTATCTTTTTGGCAGGAACCCCGGCAACTACGTCGTAATCGGGAACATCACGCGTGACAACGGCACCGCTGCAAACAACAGCACCCTTGCCGATTCTGACACCTTGCAATATGGTGCATCCGACTCCTATCCAAGCATAGTCGTCAATGTGGATGGGAGCAAAAACACCCGCAAAAGTGGGGGATTTATAATCATGCCCGCCTGTCATAATATTCACGCCATGGGATATGGAGACATTATTGCCAATCTCTATCCCACCCCTCGCATCTATCACACATCTGCGGTTAATATGCGAACCTTCTCCTACCGACAGATGGTTGGGACTTTGTATATATATGTTTTTCATCAGAAAACTTCCCTTTCCAATCTTGGCCTTCACGAGTCGGAGATACCCGCGTCTGATGGTCCAAAACGGAATCAGAGGCAAACAATCATTCACCATCAATTCCAAAAAGAAAGCCCTCACCCATTTGTACAGGCAAGAATCCAAGAAGAAAAGCATCATACAACTGTAAACGAAATATACGAATTTCGACAAGCTGAATTTTCCCTCTGAAGTTACCAGATAGCTGTACCAACGATTCCGATACGGATGATTGGACATGCCCTCTTTCTGATAGGATTCAAGATAGATATCGACTTTTTTGAATCGGCAACCGGCAAGATACATTCTGTATATCATCTCCCAGTCTAAAGCATAATGCAACTTCTCCGACTTTGACAAGTCGAACAGGAAACGACGCTGCACATCGGCTCTTACCAACGAAGAGCCATGCCGATATATAGGATAATACTGCATCTTGTCAATATCATCCAAGGCTTTAATCTTTTGATTCACCACATCCGACACTTCTATGCTGTTCGCATACAGGACATCCGCCTCTTTGTGGTCTGCTTTCATCATCAGTTCCACCGAATCGGCTTCACAAAACACATCTCCGGAGTTCAAAAAACAAATCCACTCGCCAGTGGCACGTCCGATTCCCTTATTCATGGCATCATAGACTCCATTGTCAGGTTCGGAGCACCAATAAGCCAACCGGTTTGTATATTCTTTAATGATATCAACCGTACCGTCCGTGCTTCCACCATCGATGATGATGTATTCTGTGTTCTTCCACGACTGCATCAACACACTGTCTATCGTGTCTCTAAGAGAGACCGCATCATTATAGACAACAGTGATGACAGTCACTTTGTCCGGTTTTTCTCCACCTGCAGTATTATTCTTATATTGTATCTCCATGTCAGTTCTACCAAATTATAGTTCAGCATCATCCTTATGTTTTTCATGAATGTACAAACGTTCTTCATAGGATTTTGCGCCAAACAGTACGTTGTCGTATCTCAGAGTTATCAAATTGGTCATACCCCAAATCTTCAGCACACTATATATGCTCAAAAAAGCAACGAACAATATCATGTTGTTTCTTATCGAGAAGCATTTGAGTAAATCTATCCAGATAATCCAATAAAAGTATGTGAACAGATTAGCCAATCGACCGGCAACTACTGAAAATTCACTGAAGAAGAAAAACATAAAGAAATAGGCCAGATATGAATTTATGAAAACTGCATTATCCGGCCTGATAGAAGCCAATTTATCGTAATAACAGAAAATAAGGATTCCTGTCAACAACCTTTCAAGATAACCAATTGATATACCTTGGCTGATTTCACTCAATTTGCCCTCCGTATATGCTTCAACCAGAAACTCATACTCTTCTCCTAAATTTCCTGCTATCGAAACCAAAATAGGAGAGATGAATTTGATTTGAGCCAAAAAGACAATATTACCAAGCAGGAACACCGCAATATAAACCCATCTTGGAAAGCGCTTGTGAAAGAAGAAATACAACGGAAAATAAATGATAGCAGACAAATGAAATGTTATAGCCAACGTGCATAACAGGAAATAAGGCAAAGGCTTACGCTTGACCATATATTCAATGGCATTGGCAAACAACAAGATACTGATTGTATTCCTCAACAGATTGATTTGCATAACAAAGCCTCCCATACAAATGAAAAGCATTATCCCCAAAGGAATATTATCAACCCTTCGACGCAAGAAACGATACAATAGGAAACAATTTATACACGTTGTGAGAAGAACAAGAAAAGAATAGTCATTGAAAATCAATTTACTGATGATAACCAAGATTGTAAAACCAATCTCAAAGGGAGATTCTTCCAATGAAAATATTATTTCCTGAATGTTCCCGACGTGAATATCATCCGAAAATGAAGGATAATAGATAGTCCAATCATCGCCTACATACCCTCTAAAACCGAAAAAGACAATATACACAAACACACATAAGATGCGTATGTGTCTTCTCATATCGTCAGCGACGGCAACATACACGCACGACAATACGGCATAAAAAAGCACCAATATTATGTAAGGTAATGAGTAGATTGTTCCATCCATATCATTAATCCTTTTTCTTTCTTCTCAAATACGTTTGATAGAAATCCCGACCGAACCATATCCAAATCGCACAAAAGACTCCTCCTGCGAAAGCATAAAGAATAACCACTATAGAACGAGGAAAACTGGTTGCTTTCTCCTGAACTGTTGCAGCCTGTATTATGGTAAAAGCCGGAGTCTTCTCCTGAAGGCGTTCTTTTGTCAACTGAAGTTGTTGGGCTGTACTTGAATATATTTCATATTTCAATTGCATTTCGTTCTCCAGATTAGTCAATGCGGCCTTATTACTTGCTTTGTATAAAGACATGTTTGCGTCCGTAGCCTTTGCATATAAATTCTGAGCCAACAAATAATCATTTTTAGCCTGCTCATATAAATCTTGCAAATATTCAAGGTCATGACGCGTCTTCTTCGTTCTGTAAAGAGTAATATATTGCTGCAGTTTGGATGTCACAGTATCTGCCATCAAAGCTGATGTATATTTATCTTCATCTGAAACAGAAATAGTCACAACTCCCGTCTTCTTATCAACTATACAAGTTATAATTTTACGCATCAACCCACAAATGTTCGTTTGCTCTTTTGTGAGGAAAAATGGGTCTAAAGGTTTCGGCTCTGATTTTTTCTCAAACAATTTAGACAACCATATTTGCGGCCATCTCCAAACAGGGATAAAGGAATCTTCTATCAAATGCCTATAATATGTCTTCGTATTCTCATTCTCCAATGTTCTGACAGGAATATCAAAGAGAGAAAGCTGAAAATCTGTTGAAGCCAACACATGGGGATATAATTCAGGGAAAATGGCATCAGAAGACATGGTTGCCCCCATCTTCAGTCCCAACATAGAGGTTAGTCCTCCCAACTTACTCAAGGACGAAGAAGGGTCAGAAGACTCCGGAGCCAAAATTACGTTTGTCGTGTACACTTTAGGAGAGTTCAATGCCATAAAAACTCCAAAAATAGCACAGGCAACACATACTTTAATCACCAATATGCGTTCAATCCAAAGTGCCTTGAATAACGCAATAATATCTATTTCTTTGCTTGGTTGACTGTTATTTGAATCATTTTTCATAATGAGAACAAAACATGTTATTTAATCAAGTTTGCAATGGTGGCAATCATCGTGGCCAATGAGGCTGTTGACGTACCGATACTCATGATTTCGGGCAATGTCAAGCCTTTGCGATCTGGCTTGGCAGGAACAATGATTTCACATCCTGGCTGGACAATATTCTTTCCGCGACCTTTCACACGGGCAATCGTTCCGTTCATATACACAACGTATGCCTGTGATTTTTTCGCATTGGATGTATAACCACCCGACTGCTCAATGTAATGCTTAACCTTCTTTCCATCAATGAAAGATACTGTATTGGGATACATGACCTCACCGTTAATCTTAACCGTATTGAGATACTGTGGAACAACAATACGGTCTCCTTCGCGTAACACAACATCGATTTCGCTGCCAGGATTGGCCAAAGCTTTGTCCAACTCAATACCTACGTTATAGGTGGTACCCAAGTCCAACTTATCTATATCAATAGAGTCGTTTCCTAATTTCGACATACGCAAAGCCGCTTTCATGCGCACCTGTTCTTCCGTCGTCATTTGACGTTCCAAACGGGCACCTCTGATATATGCTTCATCCGTTAATCCTCCAGAAGCTGTAATCAGTTCGCTCAGTCGATAGTTCTTTTTGGTCAACGCATACGTTCCAGGGAAAAGAATCTCACCTTCGATTTTCACATTTTGTTGCTCGTAGTAACCAGGACTGCGACGCACATAGATTTCATCAAACGGCTCCAATACAAACCCGGATTCACCCTGCACAACAAACCCGTCAACCAATGAAAAGCTGAAAGTCTGTGCTGTTTCATTATTAGATTTCATTGCTCCCGAATTCTTGATTCGACGAGCCACATCCACACGAGCTGTAGAAGCTGCCTCTTTCAAACCACCTGCCTGAAGAATGAAGTCTTCCAACGTTGTATTAGCTGCATACACATATATACCAGGGAAGGCCACCTCACCGTGAATAGAAATCACTCTGTCTTCCTGTATATCATTAATACTGGGAATCATCAACACATCCTCGTTACGGAGATGAACGTCGGATGCTTCGCCAGACAATATTCCTTTTACATTCACGGAAATCACTTCCAATGAAAGGTCTTCACGCTTGCGGTGAAGCACTGCACGATTGAGGAATGCATCTCCCATCGTTCCATCTGCAGCCTGAATCAGTTCACTCACCGTAGTCACCCGATTACCAATCTGATACATGCCCGGACGATACACAGCCCCTTTGATTTCCACCATATTTGAGAAACGGGGCAAAACGGAATCAACATTCAACGAGTCGCCATCCATCAGGCGAAAAGAATTAAAGTCCAATTCCTCAATATTGAAAATCTGATATTCACGTCCACTTTTACGGACTAAACGCACACTCTTCGTATAGGCATCACCCGTAAAACCACCGGCAAAGTCCAACAGTGTCCCTACGTTCTCGTCACG
>CAZDAN010000029.1:0-15412 GCA_964503565.1 uncultured Bacteroides sp. | reverse complement strand
TCCATTACACGTGCCAGTCCTCCATCGTAGTACACTCCTTTATATCTATAGCATATCCCTGCAATGTCAGCCCATGCTTCGGGTGTGTCCCATACTTCAAGCCAACGGGCAAAACTCTCTTCTCCCTCGCCACGAAATACCGCATCCACTTCGGGGTGGCAATGCAGATATGTCTCATTGTCGCCCAAGAACTCAGGACCGCCCAACACTACCTTCACACGGGGCATGAGTGCCTTTACACGTCCTACGATGTGGAGCAACTGCTCATGAGTAAAGAGCCAAGCCGTAGCGGCAACCACATCAGGACAATGGGAATAAATAGCCTCAACCGTTACACCTATGGCCTCGTTATTAGTGGTACGAACCACCTCCCATTCCACCTCCTTACGCTCCATTACCTGAGCATGAAGGGCGGGCAATGCCAACGAACTGTGGGCATACGAGCAATTCAGATCTATCCAAAGCAGTTTCATCGCAAATTCGTATCTTCAGCTTTCGGCATAGCGCCCCAAAAAGAGCCTAATTCACCCAATATATCTTCGTAATCCCGTACCGTAAAAGTGCCTTCACCATTCATCAAAATAGTCATATCTACTCCATCGAAAGACTTGCCCACTCCTGTGTCCCTAAATCCATTACGCAGATAGAAAGCATGACGTCTCCGGCGCTGTTCCTGATTGTCACACACTTGTTCAGGCGATTCCATATCCAAAATGTTTGCCGAAGCACTATACTTAGCCAATAATCGCGAAAGAATTTGTTGCCCGATTCCTTTCCCACGCAATTCATCGCACACGGCAAAGTACCAAAACCAATTGAACGACCGACGAGGATAGACGATAGTAAATCCGATGAATTTATCCCCCCAATAATAAGCTGTAAAATCGAGTGACATCTTTTCCATCAATGTCATCAAATCTTCGTAGGGAATTTGTTCCTCTACGGGAAAGGCTGTTTCGTAAAGTCCTCTTATCTGCACATCTTGGGCAAGTGCTGGGGACAATTGCTTTTCTTTTATTGTCAACATCTTACTTCCTCTTTTATCTGTTTATTGATTCTGCTAAAGTCTTTCCGCCTTCTTCTACCAAGTAAGCCAACATGAATCCCCGTTTGTTCCACCTTCATATAGGCACTAAGGAAGGAACAGTCGGTGGGTAAGGTTCATTAACATTTGAATGATACGATGATGCAAAAGAGAAGGAGGTGCAACTCCTTTCGCAGGAATGCACCTCCTCCTTTAATGTCTGTATCACACGTAAACAGGATTATGCCAACTTGTTGTCAGAACCAAGTACGTTGATAATCTTGTGCTTGTACATCTTCTCCATGTTCGTACGGGCAGGACCAAGATACTTGCGGGGGTCGAACTCAGCGGGCTTCTCAGCCAACACCTGACGAACGGCAGCTGTCATGGCGAGACGAGAGTCTGAGTCGATGTTGATCTTGCAAACAGCGCTCTTGGCAGCTTCACGCAACCACTCTTCGGGAATACCGATAGCAGCCTTCAAAGCACCACCGAACTTGTTGATAGTTTCAACCTCTTCCTGAGGAACTGAAGATGAACCATGGAGAACGATGGGGAATCCGGGGAGTTTCTCCTCTACAGCCTTCAACACGTCGAATGCCAAGGGAGGGGGAACCATGCGGCCGGTAGCGGGGTCGATGGTGCACTGCTCGGGAGTGAACTTGTAAGCACCGTGAGAAGTACCGATTGAGATTGCCAAAGAGTCGCAACCAGTGCGAGTGGCAAAGTCAATCACCTCTTCGGGGTTGGTATATGTATGGTGGTCAGAAGAAACCTCATCTTCCACACCGGCCAATACACCAAGCTCGCCTTCTACAGTTACGTCGAACTGGTGAGCATACTCAACAACCTTCTTAGTCAAAGCTACGTTCTCTTCATAGGGAAGGTGAGAACCGTCAATCATCACTGAAGAGAAGCCTGAGTCGATGCAGCTCTTGCAAGTTTCAAAAGAATCTCCGTGGTCGAGGTGAAGCACGATTTCGGGCTTTTCGCAACCGAGTTCCTTAGCGTACTCTACAGCACCCTGAGCCATGTAACGGAGCAATGTACCGTTGGCATAGTCGCGAGCACCACGAGAAACCTGAAGGATAACGGGAGACTTGGTTTCAACCGCAGCCTTGATGATGGCCTGCATCTGCTCCATGTTGTTGAAGTTGAAAGCGGGGATAGCATATCCGCCCTTGATAGCTTTTGCAAACATCTCTTTGGTGTTCACAAGACCTAATTCTTTGTAATTTACCATTTTCTTTAACTTTATGTTTGGTTAGTAATATTCAATTCCAGCGCAAAATTACAGAATAAACCCTAAACAATCGAATGATAGAGATAGTTTTTTAACGTTTTAAAGAAGAATGCACTGGCATTTTCGTCATTACACACATTTGTTTCGAAAGATTGCAATCTCCATATTGCAATAAATATTCTCATCAGATGCATGGTATTTTGCTTTTCTTTTTGTTCCTTTGCAGAACTTTTCAGGTAAAATAAAGAACATGGACATGAGCAGAACATTCTTATACCTTATTATATATATGGTGCTGTGTGGATGTGAACGGATGGAAATTCCGACCTACGACGAGGAAGAGGACACGGAAGAAGAGAATACCATCCCTCTACCCGATGTGGACGAGAATAGCGTGAGAGACGGTTCGCGCGAAGCTCCCTACATCGTGGCTCATGTACAAACTATCGGAGAAGGGGGACTCGAAATTGACAACATTTGGGTCGAGGGATATATCGTGGGATGGATTTCGGGAAGCCACTATCCCCAAGGTGCCCGTTTCAGCGCACAATCAGCAGGGGTTACCAACCTGTTATTGGCCGACTCCATCTTCGAAAATGATCCGGCACATTGCATTCCAGTGGAGTTACCCAACAATACAGACATCAGGACAAAACTAAACCTACAGGACAATCCGTCCAATCTGCGCAGACATATTAAATTGAAAGGAAATATGACAAGTTACTTCAGCGTAACGGGATTAAAGAAAACTTCTATCCACGAATGGATAGGAATATCAGCCATGGAGGACGAGAAAATAGCCCTATCCGTAACCGAACTCAACGAGGACTTTACACGCTTCAAGATTGGTGACTCGTTAGCTCTGAAGAATTGGAACATCGCAGCCTCCTATACCCCCAATTGGCAAATTGGCGGCAACTCATCAGAACGCTATGTCAGCATTTGTCACACGGACACATTCAGTAACCGGCCATTTGAATACTGGCTGATTACCCCTCCCCTCAACATCAAACGGATGAAGAGCGCAATCTTTTCATTCACCACCTCCTACGAGAACTGGGATGACAACAGCCGACTGGATGTATTTATCATTGACGACAAGAACCCCTTCAATCTCGACCTGTTTCCCGCCTTGAATGCCATTACGGCACACCCCGAAGCAAATGCTCCCCAAGAATGGGTTCATTCGGGAAATATCAGTTTACATTCCTATCCGGGCATACACTATATCGGCTTCAGATACAAAGGGAAAAGTACCGGCAAAGATGGGACAATCTTCCACATAGACAACATCCGCTTGGAAGAGACAGAAGAATAATGCAAAAGAAACGATATAAAACCAATCATTTTTTTGTATCTATCAAAAGAAAGGAATATATTTGCAATCTCAAAGATTCAATCACATCATGGAAATAAATTCAGCCAAGTTCGTCATCAGTAACACTCAGTTGGAGAAATGCCCTCAGGACGGCAAACCGGAATATGCCTTCATCGGACGTTCCAATGTGGGGAAAAGTAGCCTCATCAACATGTTGACACGAAACAACAAGTTGGCCATGACCAGTTCCACACCTGGAAAGACATTGCTCATCAACCACTTCCTCATCAACAACAATTGGTATTTGGTTGATTTGCCAGGATATGGCTATGCCCAACGTGGGAAGAAACAACAGGAAAAAATTACAAAACTGATTGAGACATATATCTTGGGAAGGGAACAGATGACCTGCCTGTTCGTATTGGTGGACAGTCGCCATGAACCTCAAGCCATCGATTTGGAATTTATGGAATGGTTGGGTGAAAACGGAATCCCTTTTGCCATTATCTTCACCAAAACAGACAAACTGACAGGAGGGAAACTGAAAATGAATGTAGAAGCCTACAAAAACCGTTTGTTGGAGCAATGGGAAGAACTTCCCCCTATCTTCACCACATCTTCTGAGAAAAAGAGCGGACGCAAAGAATTGCTTGATTACATAGACGAAATCAACAAATGTTTGTAAGCAAGCAGTTTACTTCTTTTCGGGCATACGAAAGGCTGCATACAACTGAAGAACAGCCGCAATAGTTAGCGTCACAATCCAACCATTGTGTCGCTCGACAAACATCATTACCCCTGTCACCAACAACATGATGGAACCTAACAACTGCTGACGGCGCAACCGCTTGACCGTATAATCGTCGCCTTCATAGCGATCGGCCATCTGCATGGCCGCAAACAACAACGCTCCCACACAATACACATAGGGAGCCAAAGACCAACCGGTTATCATCAGGGCTGCACCTGCCAAAAGAGTCAGAGCACCCACCATCATCAAAACAGAAAGAAAGTTTTTATTCATCTTATTCCTCATATATATATACATCCTCATCAGGACGCTTCATCAGATATCTCTCACGAGCAATTTTTTCTATTATCTCGGGGTTATTGTCCAACTCCTCCAAGCGACGCGTATCTTCTTCATATTGTTCTGAATAGCGTTCAATCTCCGACTTTAGCGTTTCGATTTCATACTTGTGCATCGCACGACGCACCAAACTATTCTCATCCAAAACACCAATAATAGCAACAAAGGCAATGGTCACAACCAGATACTTGTGACGACGAAAAACGGCCCAAATTGTGCGTAGTTTATCCATACAAAATGCTTATCCAATGATTTGACGGTGCGAAGATAGAGAAAAGATAGAAATAAATCAAGAACGAATGGGCAAAATATTTGCTTATCTTCAACATTCGTCGTACCTTTGCCACTACGATTTAAGAAAACGACAAAGAAATCATGGAAGATTATATTGTATCTGCCCGAAAATACCGCCCTATGAATTTTGATTCAGTGGTGGGGCAACGTGCTCTGACGACTACATTGAAAAATGCTATCGCCACAGGAAAATTGGCACACGCCTATCTGTTCTGCGGACCGCGCGGTGTGGGCAAAACCACCTGCGCCAGAATTTTTGCCAAGACCATCAATTGTCTGCAGTTGACTCCGGAAGGAGAAGCCTGCGGCCAATGCGAATCGTGTCAGGCATTCAACGAACAGCGTTCCTATAATATCCACGAATTGGATGCAGCCTCAAACAATTCGGTAGAAGACATCCGAACCCTGATTGAACAAGTACGCATCCCGCCCCAAATCGGACAATACAAAGTTTTCATCATCGACGAGGTACACATGTTGAGTACTTCAGCCTTCAATGCGTTCCTGAAAACACTGGAGGAACCACCTCACCATGCCATCTTCATTCTGGCCACCACGGAAAAGCATAAGATACTGCCTACCATCTTAAGCCGTTGTCAAATCTACGATTTCAACCGTATGGACGTGAACGACACGGTAGAACATCTGAAATACGTAGCAGAAAAAGAAGGTGTCGAAGTGGAAACCGAGGCCCTCAACGTTATTGCCCAAAAAGCCGACGGCGGTATGCGAGACGCACTCTCCATCTTCGATCAAGTGGTAAGTTTCACCGGCGGACACGTCACCTACCAGCGCGTCATTGAGAACTTGAATGTACTGGACTATGAATACTATTTCCGTATCACAGACTCCTTGTTAGGCAACAAGGTTCCGGAAGCAATGCTGTTGTTGAATGAAATTCTAAACAAAGGATTCGACGGCCACCACTTCATCACAGGATTGGCTTCCCACATGCGCGACCTGCTGGTAAGTCACGACAGCAGCACTCTTCCTCTGTTGGAAGTAAGCGACGGAGTACGTGCCCGTTATAGCGAACAGGCACAACGGTGTGATACCAAATTCCTGTATCGTGCCATCAAAGTGTGCAACGATTGCGATTTGAACTATCGCGCCAGCAAGAACAAACGCCTGTTGGTTGAAATCACATTGATACAGGTGGCCCAACTGACCACGGACGATGCAGACACCTGGTGTGGGCGTAGCCCTAAGAAGATATTAAAACCACTATTCACACAACCGGCCACAACGGCCCCTCAAGTAACAGCGGAATCTCAGCGTCAGACTCCCGCATCGGCTGTACCCACTGCTCATCCCCAGAAGCAAGCAACTACCACTAATACTCCGCAAGCACACTCCATACAGCCTGCGGACGGACATTCATTTCCTTTTCAAGATACGAAACAAGTATCCAAGATACCGACCATTAAGGAGGGCCGATTGGGAGTTTCCATACGCCAGCCTTCTGTGATTCCACAAACGAATGGTCTCCATCCAACTGCTGCACCTACAGCGGCTCCCAATGCGGTTGCCCAACAGTACGAAGATTACATCTTCAATGAAAACGACATTGTACACTATTGGCTTGATTTTGCCAACAAACTGCCCATTGAGGAGAATGCAACAGCCGGACGCATGAAGAACATGCGCCCCAAGTTACTCAACGAGACGACCTTTGAAGTCACTGTTGAAAACGACTTGGTAGTTCAAAAGATGCAATCCATGGCCCGACAAATTGTCGATTACATGCGTACTCAATTACACAATAGAAAAATAGAAATGACAGTACGGGCCATCGAAGCAAGTGAGGTCAAGCGTGCATACAGTCGTGTGGAGCAATACCAGATGATGACGAAGAAGAATCCCACTTTGCAGAAACTGAAAGAGGCCTTTGGTCTGGAACTGGCCTGACGCTGTAAGCAAAAAAAAGAAGAAACGGGCAGTCCGACCAACCCGAAGCAAACATTTGAGCCAATCTTTTGTTGATTAGGACATCACCAAAAGAACAACTCAAATGAAAAAGATGAACCGTACACTTTTTGCGTTATGCGTAACAGTTGGGACAAGCATTCCCATTGCAGCCCAACGCACAACCGTCATTGATGACGAAGTTCCCAACAGTATTGTATTAGTCAGTTTGGATGATGCTGGAGACGAACTCATTCAAATCATGAACGACACCCGACTGACTCATGTCCACGATCCACAAGTCCCACGCTTTGTTCTTACCGACAGGAAAGGGAACTTTGCTTTAGGTATTGGAGGCTACGTCCGCACTGTGGCAGAATATGATTTGGGCGGCATCGTTGACAACATGGATTTTATCCCCGCACTCATTCCCAACAACAATGCCATTCACAACCAGATACAGATGGATGCCAGCACAGCCAATATCTACATGAAGCTGGTCGGCAAATCTCCCATATTGGGCAACTTCATTATCCACACCGAAGGAAACTTCCGAGGTAGCGGACATACTTTCAAACTGCGCAATGCCTACATGGCGTTCAGTGGAATAACAATCGGCTACACGTATGGCGGATTTATGGATGCTTCGGCCATGCCTTCCACCATTGATTTCCAAGGACCGAACGGAGGAACATTTTACCGCACCACTCAATTAGCTTACACCTACAAGGGGCTGAAAGGGTTCCAATTCAATGCATCCGTGGAAACTCCTGTTGTGGATGGAGAAGACGGAGAGATGTTCAGTACCTCTCACCAGCGGATGCCCGACTTCACTGCATACGTCCAATACAGTTGGATGAACAACAGTCATTTGCGTATTGGCGGTATCATCCGGAATATGACCTACACAGACAATCTTGATGACAAGAACCACGACATTATCGGCTATGGCGTGCAAGCTTCAGCAACATGTGGTTTCGGTCCCGACATCAGGCTGTTCGGACAATTCACCTACGGAAAGGGTATTGCACAATACATCAATGACTTGGGCGAGCTGAACGCTGACCTCGTGATAAATCCGAATGAGGAGAACAGGATGCAGGCACTTCCCATGATGGGATGGTTTGCCGGCTTGCAATACAATCTCACTCCTTCACTTTTCATATCCGGAACATACAGCATGGCCCGACTCTTTTCTGAGAACGGTTATGGAGAGACAGCCGAAGACCATTACCGATACGGCCAATATCTGGCGGCCAACATCTTCTGGTCAGCCAGTGACAATCTGCAATTTGGAGCGGAATATCTGCGTGGATGGCGTAAAAACTTCAACGCCACCAGTCACGATGCGAACCGCATCAGTCTGATGGCGAAGTTTTCTTTCTAAAAAAACGGATTTATAGGAAACTATACATAGCTTCCAGCAAGGCATCATTCTCCTCAGGCGTTCCAACCGTGATACGCAAACAGTTGGCACACAACTGCACACGGTGGCGGTTGCGGATGATGATGCCTTGTGTCAGCAAGTAATCATAAAGTGCTTGAGCATCCTTCACACGCACCAGTACAAAGTTGGCATCAGAGGGGAACACATGCTCTGTATCCGGATATTTCTCCAAAGAAGCAATCAAACGGGTGCGTTCTTCCTTCAGCATCTTCACCCACTCCGTTATCTGCCGGTAATCAACCAACACATCCAGTGCCTGACGCTGAGTGAGAACATTCACGTTATAGGGATATTTCACCTTATTGAACAGACCAATCACTTCGGGCGAGGCAAAAGCCATACCCAAGCGGATGCCGGCACATGCCCAAGCCTTTGAAAAGGTCTGAAGAACAATCAATCGCGGATAACCGGCCAAAAGGCGGAGGAAAGACGGTTCTTCCATGAAATCGGCATACGCCTCGTCCACCACCACCATACCACCGAAGCGTTCCAACACCTTCATCAGTTCCTCGCGTTCAAGACATGCTCCCGTCGGATTGTTGGGCGAACAGAGGAAGATAGCCTTCGTATGTTCATCCGTAGCAGCCAGCAAGGCATCGGAACTAAATCGAAAGTTTCTCGCTTCATCCATCATCAAGGGAACCACCCGATAGGCTACATTATTGACATCAGCACACACCTCGTACATTCCGTATGTGGGAGCTATACTGACCACATTGTCCACACCCGGTTCGCAGAAGATACGGAAAACAAGGTCGATGGCCTCGTCACTGCCGTTACCCAAGAAGATGCATTCCTCTCCCACCCCTTTGATGGGAGCCAACAGCCGTTTCACCTCGGTCTGCAACGGATCGGGATAGCGGTTATAAGGTTCGTGATAAGGACTTTCGTTGGCGTCCAGAAACACCTTGGCATCGAATCCTTTATACTCGTCGCGGGCTGAAGAGTAAGGCTTCAGGCTCCAAATGTTCGAACGAACTAACTCTTGTAAACTTTTCATATCAGAATCCTTTATTTGTTCAAACTCTTCAGGCGCACAGTGACGGCATACTTGTGAGCATCCAACTGCTCGTTGGTCGCCATCACCTCAATGGCCGGACCAATGTGGGCAATACCCTCCGGTGTAATCTCCTGAAAGGTAATCTTTCGGATAAAGCTATCGAGACTCACTCCGCTATAAGCCTTGGCGTAACCATTAGTCGGCAGCGTGTGATTGGTGCCCGACGCATAATCGCCTGCACTCTCAGGTGTAAGAGAACCGAGGAACACCGAACCGGCATTCACCACCCGGGCAGCCAATTCCATGTAATTGCAGGTTTCGATAATCAGATGTTCAGGGGCATATTCGTTGGTCATCGCCATAGCCTCGTCCATATCCTTCACAAGTATCAGTTTGCTGTGTTCCAGCGAACGGGCAGCAATCTCCTTGCGCGGAAGAGCAGCCAACTGGCGTTCCACCTCCTCCTCTACGCGGGCAATCAACTGCTCACTGTCGGTCACTAAAATAGCCTGACTATCTACTCCATGCTCGGCTTGCGACAGAAGGTCAGCGGCCACGAAGGCCGGATTGGCCGATTCGTCGGCCAACACCTCCACTTCCGAAGGACCGGCAGGCATATCGATGGCTACATCGCGCAGAGAGACCTGTTGCTTGGCAGCGGTCACATACTGATTGCCGGGACCGAATATCTTGTAAACCTTAGGCACACTCTCCGTACCATAAGCCATGGCTCCGATAGCCTGCACACCACCTATTTTATATATACGGCTCACACCGGCCACCCGTGCTGCATACAGTATGGCAGGATGGATGCTTCCGTCGCGGGCGGGAGGGGTACAAAGTACAATCTCATCACATCCGGCAATGCGGGCCGGGGTAGCCAGCATCAGCACGGTGGAAAAGAGCGGTGCTGTGCCACCGGGGATATAAAGACCCACCTTCTCAATGGCTACCGCCCGCTGCCAACAGGTGACACCGGGACGTGTCTCCACCTTTTTGCTCTCAAAGCGTTGGGCGGTGTGAAACTTCTCGACGTTGGCGTGTGCCAGTTCAATAGCACTCTTCAGTTCCGGGTCAATCAATCCGGCTGCAGCCTCCATCTCTTCGGAAGTGACGGCCAAGGAGGAGAGCTGTACCTTGTCAAACTTCTCTTCGTATTCCAACACGGCCCGATCGCCCTCGGTACGCACTCGCTGAAGCACCTGACCGACGGTGTCGCGCAGGGCTTCCACGTCCAACGTGGGGCGACGGAGCAATTCGCTCCATCTCTCCCTTGCAGGGTATTTAATTGTCAACATGATGTTCTATTCCTTTCGTTTGCTCACTACCCACATTACAATATCATCTTCTCAATGGGCAACACCAGTATGCCCTCGGCACCCAACGCCTTCAGTTTGCCGATAATCTCCCAAAAACGCTTTTGGTCGAGTACGGTGTGAACCGAACTCCATCCCTCCTGTGCCAGCGGCATGACGGTGGGACTCTTCATACCCGGAAGCACTTCGATGATTTCCTTCAGCTTGTCGGTGGGGGCATTCATCAATACATACTTCTTGTCCTCGGCAGCCTTCACAGCTTCGATGCGGAAAAGCAACTCGTCCAGCACTTCGCGCTTTTCGGGGCTGAGTCCACGGTGACCGATGAGCAAAGCCTCAGACTTCATCACCACCTCCACCTCGCGCAGATTGTTGCTGACAAGCGTAGAACCGGAGCTGACAATGTCAAAGATGGCATCAGCCAATCCGATACCGGGGGCTATCTCCACCGAGCCGGTAATCACATGGATGTCGGTCTTCACTCCGTTCTTTGCCATAAAGTCTTTCAGAATTTCGGGATACGAGGTGGCAATCTTCTTACCTTGGAACCACTTCAATCCATCGTACTCAATGGCAGCAGGAATGGCCAACGACAAGCGGCACTTGCTGAATCCCAAGCGACGGATAATCTCGGCATCCTCTTTGCGTTCGAGAAACTCGTTTTCGCCAACAATACCCAAATCGGCCACCCCACTGGCCACCGATTGGGGAATATCGTCATCGCGAAGGAAAAGCACCTCTACCGGGAAATTGGTGGACTGCACCAGCAAAGTACGCTTGGAAGAACTCAACTTGATGTCCGACTCGCGCAAAAGCTCCATAGTCTCCTCATAGAGACGGCCCTTGGATTGTACTGCAATTCTTAGCATAATTTTCTTTTTCTTTCTATTTTTGTTTTTTTCTATTCTTGTGTCACGAAAAAGGGAAGCTCCCCGTCCGGTAAAGCCTCCCCGCTATCTGTTTCCGACATACTGTCACCACACAAACACCAGCCAGCCCACCGAATTTACTCGACGGAATGATGATGATGATGGTGTGTCATGTTCAGTATCACTTCTCCAATTCTTTTAATTTGCTGCAAAATTAGACTATTCAGTTGACAAATGCAAACAATTTCACGTTTTTTCTTTCAAAATAGCCGTCATTTGACCTTATTCCTCCAAATCACACGTCTCAAAGCCCATTTCTTCGCGTGCTTTTTCAGGCGGGAAGGTAAAATAGAGGCATTGTGCACGGGTACACAGTTCCCCTTCCTTATTATATATGGCAGCCTCCACGGTCACCAAGTTGCGCCGTTGTTCCACCACCCTCGCCTCCAAGTCTATGTATTCGTCGTTCGTCGATATGGCACGTTTGTATTGGGTCTCCATTTTCGAAGTCACACCAGCCCGCTGCACCTGACGCATCACTGCCCATGCACAGATTTCATCGAGCAACACCGCCTGAATGCCTCCGTGCAACGTGTCAATCCATCCCTGATACTGGGGACGGGGTTTCCAGCGACACACCACCTTGTCACCCTCTTCGTAAAACTCCATCTTCACTCCATACTCATTGCAGGGGGCACATCCGAAACAGTTGTACCCCTCGCGTCCCAGCCAGGGATTCTTTATCTTCTTCTTTTCCATACTTTTATTCTTAACAAACTGCAAATTTAAAGGAAATGTCACTTTTATCCATAACGCTATCGCCTTTTTAGTGAGATTTTATAATCGGCTCACAAAAGTATGCAAATCGGCTCAAATAGACAAGAAAATGAGCCGATTTCATGTTATAATAGAGCCGATTCTTTTCGCTTAAACAGTTAACTCCGTTCGCGAACCGTGTTTGTTCGGTTCGCGAACGGAGTTAAATGTTTAGACGTGATGTTTATAATGGAGTTATTTCACCACAAACTTCTTTCCGTTTTGAATGTAAATTCCCTCCTGTAGCTCTTTGCGGTTACAAGTCATACGTTCTCCCTTTATATTGTAAATGGGGGAATCACTTACATTATTGATTACATTCTCGATTCCGCTGGGGTCAGTAATAATAAGTTTCTTGCTTACTTTTACTGCTGAATGATAGTTCTTATTGCCCGGTTGAAAGGACTTAATCACAACTTGTCCCACGCCAAAGCAATCAAGATATACCTTATCTGCCACTTCGTATATAGACACAAAATTATTGTCGGCAATCTCATACTCAATATCAAGACCTGATGTAGCCAATGCTGTCAATTCAACTTGATCGCCAACTTCAATCTCTTCAAGGTTCTGCTCCCACACTATTTCTTGCGTAGCCTTTTCGATGGTTAACGTTCCGTTTGTGTAGTTAAAGTTATAGTTGTCAGCTTCTGCACCTGACGCAGTAATCTCATAACTTCCTACATCTGTTGTTTTGTCTGCTACGCAGTATAGCGTAGGTGCTGCGAGAAAGACTTTTTCGCTTTCGTTGTTGACAAATCCGCTATAACTTACTGCAAACTCAGGATTTTCTTCATTATAGACTCTGGTATAGTCAGTAACTTTCACGTCGATAGTACGCTTGCCTACAGTTAGTATAGCTCCTTGGTAACTCAGTTCATAATTCTTAGCTTCGGCTCCTAACAATGTGATTTCATATTCACCGGCAACACTCGTTTGTTTTGCTTCACATTCAAAACTTGGCTGAATAGTGAGTACATCTTTCGTGTCATCGTTCTTGAAACCCTCGCAATAGTAAGTAAATTCGGGATTAGCTTCAAAATAAAGACGTTCCTTATTCTCGGCAATTACGTTAAGTGGAGCCTTTACTACGGTCAATACACCTTCGTTATACTCGGTGAATGCATAGTTCTGCGCCGTACCACCCGAAACAGTGATAGCATACTCGCCTATATCGCTTTTTTTGTCAGCTTCTATTGTAATTACAGGTTTCTCAGCGATACAATCTTCATTGTCATTATTCTTAAAACCATTATAAGTAAGAGATATTGAAGGATTAGTCTCCCCATACACTTTTTGTGCAGAAATTACGCTTACAGCGAGTTGGGCCTTAGTTACGGTCAGTGTACCATTCTTATATGTAATGTCGTAATTTTGAGCCTCCGCTCCGCTGGGCACAATGTCGTATGTACCTACGGCACTTGTTACGATAGCTTCAGTCTTGGCAGAGGGACGGTTAGTCAACACTTCGTGTGTTTCATCGTTCTTGAATCCCTTATAAACAAACCTAAATTTCGGGTTCTCCTCGCTATATACACGCTCCGCGTTCTCGGGCTGTATGGTCAGCGGTGCCTTATTCACAGTCAGTATACCACTGGTGTAGCTTATCGCATAGTTCTTGGCTTCGGCACCGTTGGGTGTAATCTCATACTCTCCCACGCTGCTTGTCGGAGTTGCCGATGTCACCACCGTAGGAAGTGTCATGAGATTTTCAACAGTATCATCATTCTTGAAGCCCGAATAGGCAAACTGGAACTCAGGGTTCATCTCGCCATACTCACGCACCGTACTCTGCGCACTGACAGCAAGCGGTGCTTGGGTAACGGTGAGCGTACCGGGAATATATTCCGTAAACAAATAGTTTGTAGCCACACCGCCAGAGACAGTAACCTCGTAGTCGCCCACATCGCTGTACTTCGTCGCTTTAGTCGAGGTGGATAGTTCCGATGTGAATACGGGCACGCCATCACCATTCTTCAGACCTACGTATGTGAAGTCAAACTGAGGGTTAACATCGCCATACACTCTTGACTTGGCATTCACAGCCACGGTGACGGGAGCCTTCTTTACGGTCAGCGTTCCCTCTGTACAACCAATCTCATAGTTCTTGGCCGCAGCGCTTGCTGCTACGCTATACGTGCCAGCACCACTCTTCTTATTAGCCGTGGTAGAGAATGTCACAGCACTGCTCAATACACTCTCGTCCTCATTGTTTACAAATCCGTTCAACGAATAGGTAAACTGTGGATTCTCGTCACCATATACCTTTTCAGCATCGTTTACGTTGATGGTCAACGGTGCTTTATTGATGGTATAGGTGTAGGGGATGTCTACTTCAAGGCCGTTGGAGTATGTCGCTTTCAACATGGTTTTGTGCGTTCCTGCTTCTGTCTCTATGGAGCTAAAAACCATATCTACTTCATAGGCACTCAAGTTATTGGTATAACCTATTACCGCTGCTTGACCATTATATTCAAACTCATTCTGTTCGAATGTTACGTATTCTAGGATATTCCCATTCCCATTTAGAGTGGTTGAATTCTCATAGGTTTCTTTGTCAGGGACAAAAGTGTTTGTTGCAAGCCACAATGAAGCGGGAGGTGTCGTGGAGGTATAATATATATCTTTAAGATTTTCACAACCTTCGAATGCGTTTTTTCCTATACTTACAACGCTTTTGGGGATTATACACTGT
Source organism: uncultured Bacteroides sp. (assembly GCA_964503565.1). Lineage (GTDB taxonomy): Bacteria > Bacteroidota > Bacteroidia > Bacteroidales > Bacteroidaceae > Phocaeicola_A. The sequence goes on along the minus strand of CAZDAN010000029.1, from coordinate 395 downwards.
GTTAGCCCTGTACATTTCCTAAATGCATTTTCTCCAATATTTGTTACTTTATGTCCAATGGTAAGAGAGCTTAACAGTTGTTTGTCGTTAAATGGTGAATACCCAAACGAGTTCGATGTCTTGTATTCAAGATTACGACCTAAATAAACCTTCTCCAACGGACAATAATAGAATAAGCCCTCTCGATTTTCAGAACCATAATACACTACTGAGAGAGTTTTCTCTCCATCTTCTATGTATAAGTCTTTTAAAGATGTGCAATCTTTAAACGCATGACTTCCTATACTTATAACGCTGTTAGGTATTATCATGCTAGTTAATCCTGTACACCCCGAGAACGCAGAAGAACCAATACTTGAGACATTTTTACCAATAGACACATTTGTAAGACTACC
>CAZDAN010000028.1:0-15853 GCA_964503565.1 uncultured Bacteroides sp. | reverse complement strand
GCCCACACTGAAGCCGCGAATAACAGTAACGGCGTTTCAGAGGCCAAAGTTACAGAGTTTTCAGTAAATAACCAAACATCTGAGGTGAAATCTTCGGAAAACGGTGCAAATTTGGTACAAAACGACCGTGCCAATGAGCGATATGCCGTGCATGTTGATGCCAAAGGCCGCTATTCGTTCGGTCCCGAAGGGGGAACATTGCAAAAAGGTTCCTTGGACGACATGGCTCACAACTTCCGTGGTTTTCGGGACAAACTGCAGATCAATGGAGGCGGAGAAAACTTGACGGTGCAAGTTGTAGCCGCCAAAGATGCCCCTCAGGAGAGCATCGACCGACTGAAGGAACAGCTTCGCAAACTGTGGGCTTTGCAAATCAACTACAGAGTGGAAAGCGACGATGAAGTTTTCCAAGTCGTAGAAGAGCTGCCCGAGTTCCCTGGTGGCATGGACGAGCTGATGAAGTTCCTTTCTCGCAACATCAAATATCCCGTCGAGGCCCAACAGAAGGGTGAGCAGGGACGCGTAATCGTACAGTTCGTTGTGGACAAGAGCGGCAAGTTGCACGACTTCGAAGTGAAGCGGAGCATCTCTCCCGCTTTGGATGCCGAAGCCATCCGCGTGTGCAAGGCCATGCCCGACTGGAAGCCCGGTAAGCAACGGGGTGAAGCCGTCAGTGTGAAGTTTACTGTCCCCATCTCTTTCCGCCTGCAAGGAACCAAAGGCAATCCTGGCGAAGAGGTAGGCGACCTTCGCGTGTTCTCCGAAGGAAAGGTCAAAGCCGTATATGATTTGCCTCGGGAGCAAGTTGTCAATAATGACATTGAAGCCGTCCAAGTGGTGAGCATGGGCAAGCCGGGGCAAGCCAAGGCCATGCCTGAGGAGAAGTCTGGTCGCCCTGCTGCAAAGCCCATTCCCACAGACCCCGTCAAGGATGCCGACGGCGATGAAGTCTTCATGGTCGTAGAGAAGTTGCCCGAGTTCCCCGGCGGCACGGCCGAACTGATGAAGTTTCTGCAAAAGAATATGAAATACCCCAAAGAGGCTCACGAAAAGGGCGAGCAAGGCCGCGTCATGGTGCAGTTCGTCATCAAGAAGACGGGTGAAGTGGCCAATGCCACTGTCGTTCGCAGTGTCTCTCCCGCCTTGGATGCCGAAGCTCTCCGCGTAGTCAACTCTATGCCCAAGTGGGCGCCCGGTGAACAGAAAGGCAAAGCCGTCAGCGTGAAGTTTACCCTTCCCATGCAGTTCAAGTTGCAAGGTAGTGAACAACAAAACCAGAAGTTCACGGTCAACCTCAATGGAAAGACCATCGAAGTGAACTCTGCCCCTACCACCCGCGCCCAATATCCCGGTGGCAGAGAGGCGATGGAAAAATTCATTCAGAGCAACCTGAAGTTTGACAAGAGCCTTTCGAAGAAAGTTGAGGAAATAGTCCTCCTGGAAGCCTACATCGGCAGCAAAGGAGAGGTGCTTGGTGTGAAGGATATTACGGAGATGAACAAATTGGATACCCCCAAAGCATTGCGTGACGAAGCCATGCGTGTCTTCAAGCTGATGCCACAAACGGGGTGGACTCCGGCCGTGCTCGATGGCAAGCCCGTGACTACCCTCGTGGCTGTCCCCGTAAAATTCCCGTTCAGGGCTCCCAACAGGGATGAGGTCCTTTCACAATGAAGCAGGTAAAATAAGAGAAATAAATAAGTTTCATAAGCGCGCTAATGCCAAGGACTGCCGTGAGGCTCTCCTTGGCATTTTTGTTTCTGCCCCAAAAATGTTTCATGTAAGTCACAAAACATGGAATGATGCGATCAAAAATCATAAAGATACGGCTCGGTTTTATATTTCACGTCGTGAAATATTCATTCCAAATCGTGGAATATTCGTTTCGCGATGTGGAATATTCATTTCACGACGTGAAATAAAGAAGTTAAGGCGGCAAAAACGTTTTTTGTTCTGTAAAAGTTTTAGTGGACAGTAATAAAATTCTATTAAAATCCGCGTCATCCGCGTTATCTGCGTCTAAAAAATTAGTTATGACCCACCCTCGGTTTGGAATGTCTTGTTTGCATGACGGCCGGCCTCTTTGGAACAAAAAAAGGGCGCATCACCATATACGGTGACACGCCCCGGGAGGAGGAAATATAGTGTTTACAGGCAGAGCCCTTTCTCAGGCCAGGCTGTAAACAACGTCCATGATTTGTTTGCCCAGTTCGTCGGCGGCTTCCATGGTGGAGGCTTCGCTGTAGACGCGGATGATGGGCTCGGTGTTGCTCTTGCGCAGGTGTACCCAGCGGTCGGGGAAGTCAATCTTCACGCCGTCGATGTCGTTCACCTGCTCGTCCTTGTAGAGTTCCTTCACCTTGGCCAGAATGAGGTCCACGTCGGTCTCGGGAGTGAGGTCGATGCGGTTCTTGGCAATGAAGTAAGGGGGATAGGTGGCACGCAACTCGCTCACCTTCATGCCCTCGTGAGCCAGATGGCTGAGGAAGAGGGCGATGCCTACGAGGGCGTCGCGGCCATAGTGGCTGGCGGGATAGATGACGCCGCCGTTGCCTTCGCCACCGATGACGGCTCCGGTCTCCTTCATCTTGGTGGTGACGTTCACTTCGCCCACGGCGGCAGCGTTGTACTGGCGGCCATACTTGGCGGTGACATCACGCAGGGCACGGGTGCTGCTGAGGTTGCTCACGGTATTGCCCGGCGTGTGTTTCAACACGTAGTCGGCCACGGTCACCAAGGTGTACTCCTCGCCGTACATCTCGCCATTCTCGCATATCATGGCCAAGCGGTCCACGTCGGGGTCAACAACGAAAGCCACGTCGTGCGCACCCTTTTTCATCAGGCCCATGATGTCGCCAAGGTTCTTTTCCAACGGCTCGGGGTTGTGCTGGAAGTCGCCCGTCGGTTCGCCATAGAGCACTTCCACCTGACTGACGCCCAACCGGTTGAGCAGCTTGGGCAGGATGATGCCTCCCACGGAGTTGACAGCGTCGATGGCCACGCGGAAGCCGGCCTTGCGGATGGCCTCCACATCGACGAGGTCGAGTGCCAGAACGGCGTCGATATGTTTCTGGTCATACGTGTTGTCCTCGGTGTACTTGCCCAGGTGCTCCACGTCGGCATAGTCGAACTCTTCAGCTTCGGCAATGCGCAGCACTTCGTTACCCTCGGCCGCGTTGAGGAACTCGCCGTGCTCGTTGAGCAGCTTCAGGGCGTTCCACTGGCGGGGGTTGTGGCTGGCGGTGAGGATAATGCCACCGCAGGCGCCCTCCATAGTGACGGCCAGCTCGGTGGTGGGGGTAGAGGCCAGGCCGATGTTGACAACGTCGAAGCCCATGCCCATGAGGGTGCCGCACACGATGTTCTTTACCATCTCGCCCGAGATGCGTGCATCGCGTCCGACCACAATCTTGTTACTCTCTACTTTAGTGGTGCGACGAATGAACGTGGCATACGCTGAAGTGAACTTTACTACATCCAACGGAGTGAGGCCTCCGCCTACGGCTCCGCCAATGGTTCCGCGGATGCCTGAGATAGATTTGATAAGTGTCATCTTCCTTTTCTGTAAGTTATTTCGTAAAAACAGGGATAAACGTAGGAGGTGGCGGTGGATTGTCCCTCGCTGTGGGGCACAATCAGGCGCACTTTGGCAATGGGTTCCTTACGTCCGATGTGGAGGTAGGGCATGGGGACGAGCCATCCCGAGGGAACGGAGCTGCCGTAGGCCGAATACATGTAGCCTCCGGTGAAGGCGCCGCTGTATGTGCCGCTCTTGTTCTCCACGGTGAGCAGGTCGGGGTTGGAGGCATCGTAGAGGTTTCCCGTCAGGGTGTCGCCCTCCTTGATGTTCACTTCGTAGTACCGGGCTATCAGTTCGGCCCGCTCGCCATCGGCAATGGGGGCACCTACGCCTTTGCGTACAATCTGCATATAGACACCGTTGTCCTTGAAGAGGACATACTCGTTCTTGGAAACGTCGGTAGTGGAGTCCTGTGCATAGAACTCGTCGAGGGAGATTACTTTGATGCCCTCTGACTGGATGTAGGCATCGATGGCTTTGCGCTCTTTTTCCTTCATGTCAGCGTAGGTCTCGGTGTCGTCGCATGCTTGGAATGCGGCTCCCATGACCAGTACGGCAAAGAGCGAATGGACAATTTTCTTCATATATTGAACTCCTGTTAAATTTTATCAGCCGCAAAAGTACAAAAAACGGTACAAACGGCCATAAACCTTGGTAGTCAATTAGGGTTCTATAACTATTTTTTCAGTAAAAGAGGTTGAAATTTGACCAAAGCGGCCTTGAAACGCTCCAATGCTTCGTCCATCGTGCCATACACTTCGCCCCCCGAGGCGTTGAGGTGTCCGCCTCCGCCAAAGAACTCGGCGGCCACCTGGTTGCAGGGGAAACTGCCGGTGGAACGGAGGGAAACCTTTATCATATCCTTCTCGGTGTCCTCGCGCAGGAAGACCGAAAAGATGATTCCCTTCATCGACAGGGGCATGTTGACAAACCCTTCGGCATCGCCGCGCATATACTTGTAGCGGTGCTGCTCCTTCTTGGTGAGGGTGATGAGGGCTGCGCGGAAGTCGGGATAGACGTGCATGTGGGTGAGCACGTGTCCCATCAGGCGCAGACGGGCTTCGGAGTAGGTGTTGAAGACGTTGCGGTAAATCTGGTCCTTGTCAATGCCTTTGCCGAGGAGTTGGCTGATGATGTAGTAGATTTCGGGACTGTTGCTGTTGTAGGTGAATCCGCCCGTGTCGGTCATCATGCCGGTGTAGATGCACTCGGCGCATTCGGTGGTGATCTCCTCGAAATATCCGAGTCGGCAAATGAGGCGGAAGACCAGCTCGGAAGCCGACGCTATCTGAGGATGGGAAATGGTTATCCCGCAAAAGTCTTCGGGGTCGAGATGATGGTCAATCAATATCTTGCGGGCAGGCGATTCGCCTACGGCCTTGGCCATGTTGTCGATGCGCTTCAGGCAATTGAAATCCACACAACAGATGACATCGGCCTCGGCAATCAGCTTGTCGGCCTCGTCGGGATGCTTGTCGTAGCGGAGGATGCGCTGGGCACCGTCCATCCAACGGAGGAAATCGGGAAATGCATTGGGAACTATGACGCGGACTTCTTTGTCCTGACTCTCGAGAAAATGGGCCAATCCCAAGGAGGAGCCAATGGCATCGCCGTCGGGAGAGACGTGGGTCACGATGACCATGTTTTCAGCTCTGTCCAACCACTTGGCAAAGTGGTCAATGTTGGCTTGTTCGATTACTTTAGTTAACATATTGCTGTAATTTGTGTGCAAAAGTAGTATAAAGTGGGCGGAGAACAAAACAAATTCATAGGTTTTTGGCTCTCCTTACGCAAACAATCGGCAAATGATTCCCAGGCAGAGGCTGGCCAATACCCCGACAACGGCCCTTCGGCGGCGGTGCATCCATCCATAAAAGAGGAAGAAGAGCAGAAGATAGAGACACGCCACCTCGCCGATTGAAAGGGAGAGGCCCTCGACGTCGGCACCGGGCAGCCGGTTGCAGAGGGAAAGGCCGCTGTTCATCAACGCTATCAGGTGGCCGACTATCCAACCCATCCCTGTCTGCAAAGCCGGCAAGGGGAGGAAGGAGAGCAACAGGAAGGGGACGGAGAGGCTGACAATGACGAACGTGAGCGGCACGACCCACAGGTTGACAACCAAGGCATAGGGCGAAAAGCGGGAGAAGTAGAACAGTATCAGGGGTATGACACCTACCTGAGCGGCGAAGGAGACGGTGGTAAGACTCCATACGTAGCGCACGGCGGCGTGGCGCGGACGGGGAATCAGCCCCTCTGACCACGGTTGGAGCAAAAGCAGGGAGGCGACGGCGGCAAAGGACATTTGGAAACCGACATCGAAGAGGTAGAAGGGATTGTAGAGCAACATGCCGAAGGCCGTCAGTGCCAGGGTGTTGAAGGAAAAGCCTACGCGGGTGAAGCAACTACCCACTATCAGCAGGCTGAACATGACTGCCGCCCGGATGGCCGAAACGGGCAGCCCCACCATGAACACGAACGCCCACACCAGAGGGACGACCAACAACCGTCGCCAGAGAAAGAGCCGCCGGCCGGGAAGGAGAAGCCCCAAGCAGCTGGTGAGCACCGTGCAGAGGATGCCGATGTGCAATCCCGAAAGGGCCAACACGTGGCTGGCGCCGGAGACATTGTAGAGTTCGCGCACCTCTTCTCCCAGCTCTTTCTTGTAGCCGAGGGTAAGGGCCGAGAGTACGGCACCTTCATCGCCCGTCACACCACATTGCCGATAGTAGTCGAGCAACTGCTCGCGGGCTTGCAAGGCACGGGCTTTCCACCCTACGGACAACGTGTCGGCCACTTGCCAATGGCGGGTATAGAGGGTGCCCGTCACGCGACGGTGGCGGAGATAGCGCACGTAATCGAACTCGGGAGTAAAGTGGGTAGGGGGCTTCACGGTGCCATAGAAACGGACGCATTGCCCGACCTTCAGGGCCGACACGGCACTGTCCTTGGGCAAATAGAGAAGAATGTCTGTGTCGAGCGCGTGGCACGTGTCACCTTCCCATCGGGCGGTGAGGCGCAAGGGGCAGAGATAGCTGCGCGCCTTCGGGGTGACTCCGTCGGTAAGGCGTCCTTCATAGACTTGCGCATGGGCGGGCCACTCCGTCTGTACTTGTCTCCAGTGATGCGAGCAGCAGGCAAAGCCCACGGTGAAGAAAAAGAAAAGGGACAGCACGCCGAAGCAGGCGCGTCTGTCCCATGAGTGTATCAGATGGGCCACCAACATCAGTGCCCCCAAGAGAGTCAGGGTGGAGAGTATATATATATAAGGTATAAGGCAGAAGCCGTCGCCCGCATCGGCCACCGCGATGCCCGCCATCAAGGGAACCGTCAACCGCACGAAGGGGTGGGCTTCCAAGAAGCGCAATAGGGGATGCTCCATGTCAGAGGGCTTTCAACGAACGGATGGTCTCTTCGGGCGAAGGTGACTTGAAGACGTAACTTCCCGTGACCAACACATCAGCACCGGCCGCAACCAACAGAGGAGCCGTCTCGTCGTTCACTCCGCCATCCACTTCGATGAGTGCCGACGAACCGGTGCGGGCAATCAGGGCACGCAGTTCTTTCACCTTCTCGATGGTGTGGGGGATGAACTCCTGTCCGCCAAAGCCGGGGTTGACACTCATCAGCAACACCATGTCCACGTCGCGGATGATGTCGGCCAACAAAGCCACGGGGGTAGCCGGATTCAGCGTGACACCGGCCTTCATGCCGGCCTCCTTGATTTGCTGGACAACACGGTGCAGGTGGGGACACGCCTCGTAGTGTACGTTCATCATATAGGTGCCCAAGGCTTTTACCTCGGGGATGAACTTCTCGGGGCTTACTATCATCAGGTGCACGTCGAGCGGCTTTTGGCAAAGCCTGGCCACATGCTTCAATACGGGAAAACCAAAGGAAATGTTCGGCACGAACACACCGTCCATGATGTCCAAGTGGAGCCAGTCGGCTTCGCTACGGTTTATCATGTCCATATCGGCCTGCAAATTAGAGAAATTGGCGGCCAACAACGAAGGAGCTATTTTCAATCCCATCTCTTGCACATTTATGTTTATCAATAATACTCCTGCAAAGATAGAGAAATATATCGATTATCCCAGCACAAAACCGGGCAAACTTTCGGGTAAGAGCGAAGAAGCCCGATAATTGCGTGCAAAAGTACGCAGAAATGCTAATGTTTTTTCACTGGGTGAGCGATGGGCGCGGTAGGAGGCGCGGCGTTCACGAGAGGTTTCGTAAGAATAAGAAGAAGTAATGTTTTTGTTCATAGGCAAACGTCAGTTATCAGTTTTCAATAATAGAAACGCAGACAACCGACGTTTAGTATATGAACGGGGGGGATTTTTTAATAAATTGTTAATTCGATGTTCTTCTCCTCGGCCATGCGGCGAAGATTCAGCAAGGCGTAGCGCATGCGGCCAAGGGCGGTGTTGATGCTCACACCGGTGATTTCGGAGATTTCCTTGAAGGAGAGATCCTGATAGAAACGCATATAGACCACTTCGCGCTGGTTGTCGGGAAGAAAATCCACCAGACGGCGCACGTCGTTGAGTACCTGCTCGTTCACCAGCTTTGTCTCAATGGTGTCGTCGGAGAGTTTGATGTTGTTGAACAGGTCGGCCTCCGTTTCGTCGTTGGACACGACGTTCTCGTTCTTTTCCTGACGGAAGAGGTCGATTATCAGATTGTGTGCAATGCGCGTGAGCCAAGCGGCAAACTTGCCGTTTTCGGTATAGCGTCCCTGTTGGATGGTGACGATGGCCTTCACGAAAGTCTCCTGAAATATGTCTTCAGCCAGTTCGTCGTTGCGCACAGAAAAATGGATATAAGAATAGAGCTTGTCCTTATATCTCTCCAACAGGATGTCAAAAGCTTGATTGTTGCCTTTTGAGTACAAAGCGACCAATGCATCATCGGTCATCTTCTGCATATTTTCCATTACTTCTTCTTTCTTTTTGGTTTCTTAGAGTAATGTCTTTCTTATAGGCAATTGGGTTTTAGTTTATACTATAATTGTTCTTATCGGGTGCAAATAAACGCATTATTTATGACCCGTGCAAATTTTTTAAGACTTTTCTTATCCGTTATCGCACACAGAGACCTTCTGTGGCCTTGAATCCGCGCAAGAAGTCGGCTACGGGCATCCTTTTCTTACCGGCCAGCTGCAATGAGTGGATGTAGAGATAGCCGTCGGTCAAAGCCACGCGCAGGTAAGTTTTCCCGTCGGTTGACACGGTGCCGGTTTTTTCCCCGTGGGAGAAAAAGTTTTTCTCCGTGCGGAAAATTTTCAGTACTTGTGAACAACCGTCAGCGTTCACCAACTCCGTCCATGCGGCAGGGTAAGGCGAAAGGCCGCGCACGAAGTCATAAACCTGTTTCACCCCTTTTGTCCAATCGATGCGGCAAGTCTCTTTAAAGATTTTCGGAGCCGGACGAAGCTCTTCGGCCGAGAGGCTTATCAATTCCTCTTGCGGTACCGGCTTCACCGTGCCGGCAAGGATAGCATCCACCGTTTCGGTCACCAGTCGTCCGCCGAGCATCATCAGTTTGTCGTGAATCACCTCCACGTCGTCCTCATCGGCAATGGGCACACGCACCTGCTGGATGACTTCGCCCGTGTCGATTTCGTGTTTGAGGAAGAAGGTCGTGATGCCCGTCTCGGTGTCGCCATTGATGATGGCCCAGTTGATGGGCGCGGCACCACGGTACTGGGGAAGCAGTGAGGCGTGGAGGTTGAAAGTGCCCATGGGCGGCATATTCCACACCACCTCGGGAAGCATACGGAAAGCCACCACAATCTGAAGGTCGGCCTTCAACGAACGGAGTTCCTCCACAAAAGCTTCGTCCTTCAAGTTCATCGGTTGAAGCACGCGAAGTCCCTTCTCCACGGCATATTGCTTGACAGGGCTTGGCTGAAGCACACTTCCATGACGCCCCATCGGCTTATCGGGCATAGTGATAACGCCCACCACATTATATCCTCCCTCGACCAACTGGCGCAAACTCTCCACTGCAAAGTCGGGAGTTCCCATATATACGATTCTCAAATCTTCTTTTTGCATAATATTCATACTTTTAGTACTTATTCATATTGGTTGTTCGCGAGCAAAGATAGTGCATTCCGCTGACACATGCAATCTTTCTTTACGATTTTTGTGTCTATGTGTTAAATGCACCAACGGCTTGACGAGTGAACAAATCCGTTCACCTGACAAGCCGTTGGCAGATTGATTATGCAAACTATACCGCTATTTTATCAGCAATTTATGCCCTTCAACGATATAGACACCCTTCGGTAATTCGTCCTCCAATTCATTGATATCCATTTGACGTTTCACCATCACACCTTGCAGGGTATAGACATCCACAAGACGGTCAGTCACGACGGCATCAATACCATCTACCTCAAAACTACCCGTCACCGTCACATCATGTGCAGGCATGGTTTCAGGGATTTTACTCCATCCGCTGAAGGTGTGACCTTCTTTGATCAATGCTTCCTTCTGAACAAGTTCTGTACCATAGGCAATGCTATCTACGGAATATTCTGCACCGTCCAACAGATATACCAAGCGATAGTTGTTGACAGTGAATGTTCCTTCTACCGTTACATCCTGTGCAGGCATAGTAGCTGGAATCTCGCTCCATCCGCTGAAGGTGTGACCTTCTTTGGTCAATGCTTCCTTCTGAACAAGTTCTGTACCATAAGCGATGCTATCCACGGAATATTCTGCACCGTCAACCATATAGGTTAATTTGAATCTGCCTTTCACCAACGTATTTGAACGTACAGCGACAACATTTCCTTCGCTGTCCTTAACCGCTACAATTACAATCAGTTTTCCATCCGCTAAAGAGGAAACATCTACAGACCTTGAACGGGTATAAGACGCAGAACGGGTCGTCTGTACAGGCAATTCTCCAGCGATTTCATATCCCGATTCTTCATGAATGATTCTGTAAGTGGATTCATATCCTGCATCCAATTCAGAACTCAACTGGATAAGCAGGTTCTTACTATCGGTCATTTCACTGAAGAGTACGTAATCTGTTGTAGATTCGTCTGGCTCAAAAATAAGAGTTTCTACAAAATTGTAGGTTGTCGAATTCCATGCTTTATCTCTCAATGACATCTCTGCCAGTCCCCAGATGCCAGGAGTTGAACCACGCGGAAGCACTACCTTAGCCGTATATCGTTGCCAAGTTGTGGGATCTCCCTCAAAATACGGAGTCCCTGTTTGAGGTATATCCATATATTGGAAAAACATTGCACCTTGCGGATCTTTCAATTGATAGCTTCCACCATCACATCCCGACTTGTCGTCTCGTGCATAATAATTGATGGTCACCAATGTTTCCCCATCAGGAGCTTCTTTATTGGTAGGTTCAGCATATACTACGATGCGATTAAGATCAAGTTCAGGTGCATTATAATCAGAATTGGGGGTTTCTATATAAATAGTTTGCCTCGGTTCATGTTCTGGCGACTCAGAAAACCATACACCCGTTTCTGTTCCTGCTTCATCATAGAGATCTATAAATTCCACGTAATAATCGCCTGTCTTGAAATATTCGGTAAGTATAAAACCTATGACATAGCTTTGTGTAGTTTCATCATATGAACCCCAAGAATCACCAAATGAATAATTAGCTACATCACACCCCAGCCTTGCGACCGCTGATTTCAACTTTACATTATCATAAGCCTTAAAACTTATCTTCAATTTTTGTGCTTCTCGCCCATAATAGATAGTGTCGGAGAGCTCATATTTCAAACTACCACTCTCATATCTTGGTGCCTCCAAATCTTCTTTTTGGTTATTAATATACATATTGAAGACTGCATCGTTACGTCCTTCGAATCGCTGATTCATATTTAGGTCAGTAACAGTAATATCTCCAGCCGTCCAATATCCTGTTTTTGAATATTTACTGATGGTAACACTACCTCGTAGTAAATGACCATTCCCATCTACAGGAACAAGATACATATCAGCCCACTGAAAACATTTTTTTCCGTTAACATCTGTGAAATGAGGACTACTCAAACGGACGAATGCATTCGATGCTTCATCCTGAAGGCCATCAATATGGCTTAGTTCTATTTCAATAGTCACTTGTTTGTCCTCCTCGGGGGCCCCTTCCACTTTCACATCCAACCGTTTAATCTTGCCTGGATAGTCATAGTCGGGGTTCAAGTTCAGCACCTCAAAGGTCAAATGGTCGGGGATTTTAGAAATATAACGTGTGCCATTCATAATACGGTCACGTATAAACTCATATTTTAGCTTAGCACGCGATTGTAACAACTCTGGATTCTTGATAAAGTGAGCCACAGATTCTGCCATATCTTCATCAGGGTTTATGGCATGAGAGTAGGCAGAGACAAACTCTGTATCTTTTGTGGTTGACCATCCGGAACTAGCGTTGGGATCTTCATACCAGCCACCCAATTCAATCCAATCGTTCTTTATCTCATCGGAGAAAGAATAGGCCCAAAGGAAATGCGTCTTTTCATGCAAAATAAGTCGAAGCGTCTCGAATTGTTGGTTGTTTCCTCCAAAAGCTCCTTCCATAAATTCAATATAACCGTTCTCTATGGGCCAAGCCACGGCTGCTGCTCCGGGATACATCGGATGCGGATGCCCATTCTGTCGGCGGATAAGATAATTGAGGTGAGGAACTTTGTGGAAACCTTCGGGCATTTCCTCGAACATATTGATGATGCTCACAAGTTCGGATGGGACGAATGACTGGAAATGAGAAGCATCCTCTTCAGTCACCGTCAACGCTTTATAATCATCCACAAAGATGGAACATCCGAAGCGGTTCACAAGAATATCATTCACACGTCCTTCGTCATTACCAAAATCGGTACAGAAGTTCACCAACGCATGATGAAGGCGCTTGGAGAAGAAACGTCCACGCACCCCTTCCAAATCTACCAAGAAGGGATTGGCATAAAAGAATGCAGCTGTAGAGATTCTCACCTCATAACCTCCATCTTGCTTGGTTACGGTGAGGTCATCTTCCAACAACTCGTCCGTAAGTGTAAATTTGCTCAACCATTCATATTTGCCACAGGGTATGGTCTTCAATGTCTCCAACAAACGGTATGCATACTCTTGCGTCCAACTCTTTTCTTCATCGGCCAGCAATATGTTGTACTGCTCACGCAGATAAGAGAATGAAGGGACGTCAGACGGGACAATCTTTTTACCCAAGAACTCTATTTCCAGAGGAGTGTTGACGTAAGTGGTGGTCACATATCCCGAAACGCTACCATCCTGACTCCAACTATGTATCCATTCGTTGGGATTCTCACTCATCTTAGTGACAGCCAGTTCTATGGCAACAGCAGGCTTGACACTTCCGTCCTCAGCCACAATTACCGTTTGCGCCTGCGGCAGATTATATCCGGCGGCTTCTATTTTCAGAGAATGCGTACCTGCCGGCACATCCTCGAAAAGGTACTTGCCATTGGATGTAATCTCCATCGTAGCCAAAAATTCATAAGAAGAGAGTGAAACTACAGACTTGTCATCAGGCTGTAGTCCACTGACAACAAAAGGAACAGATGCCAACAGATGTAATGAAAGAATAGTCATCGCAGCCAATAAAAAAATCTTTTTCATACCGCTACATATTGCCTCCTCTATCTCCCTGCGATTCAGCTTTTAAAGTTTTTTCCGATGATTACAAGTGTTTATACACATACAAAAAAGACGTGGAGATTGTACTTATTACTCGCTCCACATCTCGAGGCTCTCGCATTGCCCTATCTGTCTGAACGAGCAACGTCGAAGCCCCACGCCGAATGTATATATGACACAATACACTCCACCCAAACACGGGCAGAACGTATGTGTACAAATACATCCCAAGGGACATCCACCGTTGCTTTGTGCTGACAGATATGAAATTTGCGAGATTTCGAGATGCCAAACCCAAAGCGTCAAGTAAACGCCTTTTCCACTATGTAAATCCCCACCCCTACTCCCTCACGTTTGAGGGCATTCGGCATGAGGACGGAGCAAAGGTACGATTTAATTGTGAATTAACAATTATAAAATAGGACTTATTTCACAGAATATGTTGAAGAACATGTTTTTGGATACTATAGCTGTTGGCTATGGCGAAAGCTATGGAGTATGGAAGTCAAAAGCTACGGTATGGAAGTGTAGCTTTGGAGTATGGAAGTGTATGTTCTGGCGACCCGCCAGCAGTTCTATGGGATGCTGACGGGTCTGTTGTTTTTGGCTTGGTTCAAACTTCTATTTCTTGGGAGTTCTTCGATATTTTTGATTATTGGCCGTAGGATTCTCTGGGTTTGTATTCAAAACGCCCATATCCCAAATTCAAGCAAACAGCGCAAAAGTATTACAATTTGTAGTATTTCTGCGCAGCTATGGGGAGTAATAAAAAAATACGGGTTTCATCTCAAAGAGACAAAACCCGATTTGAATTCTTTTTTAGAGTGCAAAACGGAGCGACGGGGGCTTCCGTGTACATTTTTCTGTATTTCTACGGTGCAAAGTTAGGTGTTTTTATTGATAGCAGCAAGTATGTGAGCAAGTTTTTTATGAATTTTTCTAATTTTACGCTGCGTAGTATATTGACATTCCAGCATTTTCTGGCAAAAGAGTTTATAGACTTGCAGAAATCACCAATCTGCATAGTGACAATACGCATCGTACTGCTGACGCAACTCTTGTTCGCCATCATAGAGGACACACGTACTGGTCAAACGATTTTTCAAAACCTTTTGAAGATAATGCAACCCATCAAAATAATCGGTACGAAAGGTTTTTCCCGACTTGATTTCATAGGCACATATGCTTCCATCTGCTACCACTTGCAGCAAATCAACCTCATGCTGCCCTTGATCGCGATAGAAATAGAGTTCAACCCGTTCACCACGGTTGTATCCACGTTTATAGAAATCGTTGATAACCATGTTCTCGAATAGATTGCCACGCAATGGATGAATAGCCAATTGTTCTTCTGTACGGATACCCATTAACCAAGCGGCAAGTCCTGTATCATAGAAATAGAGTTTGGGGGTCTTGGTCAACCTCTTTCCTATATTTGCATAATAAGGATGAAGCCTGTATATAATGTACGAAGCTTCTAAAATACTTAACCATGACTGTATCGTGGGCACACTGACACCAACTTCCACGGACAAAGCAGAGGCACTACACTCACACCCTATGCGCCCTGCACACAGGCGGATAAAGGTATGGAATTGACTGAGATCCTTGACATTTATCATATTCCGAAGGTCACGTTCCACGTACGTCGTATAGTAGTTGCCCAACAGGATATCACGTCCGTCGTCATCGGCTTTCCAAATGGCTGGATAGCCACCCCGTAAGATACGCATATCGGTCGTACATGTAGGATGTACCCTATTTATCTCCTGCGTTGACAATGGCAAAAGAGTCAGTACGGCCGTTCTTCCTGCCATTGATTGCGCCGCCTGTTGCATCAATGCGAAATTGGCACTGCCGGTAACAATATACTTCTGTCCTTCGACACCCGCTATACGATGCTCATCTATCAAAACTTGCAAATACGAAAAGATCTCGGGAAACCGTTGGGCCTCATCAATAACCATCCCCTCACGATGCTTGCCAAGAAATGCTTTTGGGTCTTGCCGCACAGCAGAAAGCGTTGCTGCATCTTCCAAATTGTAATATGGAAGTTCTGCAAACAATCTTCGGCACAGGGTTGTCTTGCCTGATTGCCGTGGCCCAGTCAATGTAAGTACTGAAAAATAGCGGAAAGCTTTATTTATTGACTGCAACAAGTCTCTTTCTATCAATGAGTTATTCATAATTATGACAATTTTAAAGTTGGACTTTAAATTTTGCACGACAAAGGTAGAAAAAATAAATGAAGAACAAAGAACAAAGAGTGAAGAATTTCACAGAATATGTTGAAGAACATAAAAATGAAGCCCCCCAATCCCCCAAAAGTGGGAGAGTAGCCCCTCCCTATCCCTCCCCAAAGGAGAGGGGACTAAGGATGTTTAGTCTTGCTCTCTCCCCCTTTGGGGGAGTCGGAGGGGGCTTTTTCTTTACACCATTCAGTAACAATTCCCGCAATTCTAATTCATTCCTATTTCGTAGAAGGGAAAAGGTGTATAACGAGTGCATTTTTGCATATATATACAATGTGAAGGTGAAAGGATGAGGCAAGGCACAAAGTGGTCAGCCGCTAACCTCTCAAGTGGTCAGCGGCTAAGGTGTCCGGAGGTTAGCCCGTGTCCTC
>CAZDAN010000027.1:0-16211 GCA_964503565.1 uncultured Bacteroides sp. | reverse complement strand
TCATCGCCGAGGGCGTGGACCAGACACGCGGATGGTTCTTCACCCTGCACGCCATCGCCACGATGGTGTTCGACAGTGTATCGTACAAGAGCGTCATCTCCAACGGCCTCGTACTGGACAAGAACGGCAACAAGATGTCCAAGCGACTGGGCAATGCCGTAGATCCCTTCGGTGCCATCGAGAAGCATGGTTCGGACCCCTTGCGCTGGTACATGATTACCAACTCGTCTCCGTGGGACAACCTGAAGTTCGACGAAGACGGCGTGGCCGAGGTGAGCCGCAAGTTCTTCGGTACCTTATATAATACATACTCCTTCTTCGCCATGTATGCCAACATCGACGGCTTTACCTACAGCGAGGAAGAGGTGCCCATGAACGAGCGTCCCGAACTGGATCGCTGGATTCTGTCGGTGCTGAACTCCCTCATCAAGGAGGTGGATGCCTGCCTGGCCGACTATGAGCCGACCCGCGCCGGCCGCTTGGTACAGGAGTTCGTGAACGACAACCTCTCCAACTGGTTTGTCCGCCTGAGCCGCAAGCGTTTCTGGGGTGGAGGCATGACCACCGACAAGCTGTCGGCCTACCAGACCCTCTACATCTGTCTGGAGACCGTGGCCAAGCTGATGGCTCCCATCGCCCCCTTCTTTGCCGACCGCCTCTATATGGACCTCATCGCCACCACGGGACGCGACAACGTGGAGTCCGTCCACCTGGCCAAGTTCCCCGAATGTGACGAAACACTCATCGACGAGGCACTGGAGGCCCGCATGAAGATGGCTCAAGACATCACCTCGATGACCCTTGCCCTGCGCAAGAAGGTGAACATTAAGGTGCGCCAGCCGTTGCAGTGTATCATGATACCCACTGTGAGCGAGGAGCAGAAGGCACACATCGAGGCCGTGAAGAATCTCATCATGAACGAGGTGAACGTGAAGGAGGTGAACTTCGCCGAGTCTTCTACCGGTCTGCTGGTGAAGAGAGTGAAGTGTAACTTCCGTGTGATGGGTAAGAAGTTCGGCAAGCAGATGAAGGCCGTGGCCGCCGCCATGGAGGCCCTCGACCAGGAAGCCATCGCACAGCTGGAGAAGGAAGGAACCTATACACTGACTATCGACGATGCTCCGCTCACCGTAGAGGTGGCCGATGTGGAAATCATCAACGAGGACATCCCCGGCTGGCTGGTGGCCAACGAAGGCAAGCTGACTGTAGCCTTGGAGGTGGAGGTAACTGAGGAACTGCGTCGCGAAGGTATCGCCCGCGAACTGGTGAACCGCATCCAGAACATCCGCAAGAGCAGCGGCTTCGAAATCACAGACAAGATAAATGTAACACTGACCCGCAACGAGCAGACCGATGCTGCCGTAGAGGAATACAAGCAGTACATCTGCACTCAGGTACAGGCCAACGAACTGACCTTAGCCGAGGTGACAGAGGGTACTGAACTTGACTTCGACGACTTCAAGCTGGTGGCTCGTGTGGAGAAGGCCTAATCATTAACTATAAATAACAAACTAACCATGTCAGAGAAAACAAGGTACTCGGATATGGAGCTGGAAGAGTTCCGCTCCATCATCCTGCAGAAATTGGAGTTGGCGCAGCGCGACTATGACTCCATGAAGGCAACGTTGATGAATACCGACTGCAATGGAGTGGACGACACATCACCGACGTTCAAGATACTGGAAGAGGGAAGCAACACCATGACCAAGGAGGAGACCACCCGCCTGGCCGAACGTCAGCTGAAGTTCATCGGCGACCTGAAGGCTGCCCTTATCCGCATAGAGAACAAGACCTACGGCGTGTGCCGAGTGACAGGCAAGCTGATTCCGGCTGAACGACTGCGCGCCGTGCCCCATGCGACACTCAGCATCGAGGCAAAACAGATGAAGAAGTAAATCAGTGATGAGCTACGAGATACAAGTGACGAGTGCCCATACAGCACAAGATTTGTAGCTTGTAGCTCGTAACTCGTAACTTGTAGCTAAAGAAACACATGAAGCAACTACTGACAAGAGGCAGGATGGCCGTCCTCATCGTGACGGCCATCCTGTTGATTGACCAAGCTATCAAAGTGTGGGTGAAGACCCACATGTTCCGAGGCGAAAGCATCCGCATAGCCGACTGGTTCTACATCCACTTTACCGAAAACCCCGGCATGGCTTTCGGCATGGAGGTGTTTGACAAACTGTTCCTCACCTCGTTCCGCATCGTGGCCGCCGTGGCCATCATCTGGTATATGTGGAAACTGTGCAAGAAGACCGCACACGAAGTGCCCACGGGCTACATCGTCTGCCTTTCCTGCATCCTGGCCGGAGCCGTGGGCAACATCATCGACTGCGTATGCTACGGAGCCATCTTCAGCGAGAGCACCTACTATGAGCTGGCACGCTTCGTCTCGCCCGGCGAAGGCTATGCCCCCTGGTTCTATGGCAAGGTTGTCGATATGTTCTACTTCCCCTTGATAGAGACCAATTGGCCTTCGTGGATGCCCTTTGTAGGTGGCGAACACTTCATCTTCTTCAGCCCCATCTTCAACTTCGCCGATGCCGCCATCAGCTGTGGCATCGTGGCTCTGTTGCTCTTCTACAGTCGCTTCCTCAGCTCGGAACCCAAGCAAGAGGATGTGACCGACACCACAACCAAGACTCCCCCCACCGCCCTATGACACACCTTCTCGGAAACATCAAACGCATGGCTCTATGCTTGGCAGCCTTGACATGGCTGGCAGCCTGTACGGTGAAAGTCCCTTCGCACGTTATCCAACCCGATGAGATGGAAGACTTGCTCTACGACTATCACTTGATGCAAGCCTTGGCCGGTGACTTGAGGTCATCTGAAACCTACAAGAGCAAGCAGTATGAGCAGTATGTCTTTGACAAGCATCGGGTAACCGAAGCAGAGTTTGACACTTCGCTCACCTGGTATATGCGCCATACCAAAGAACTGGAAGAAATATATAAGAATCTGAACCGTCGCTTTACGGCCAAGAAAGACGAACTGGCGGCTCACATTCCGCCTTATGAACGGGTTGTGCGGGTATCGGAAGTCGGAGACACGGTGAACGTGTGGGATGACTTCCGCTTGGCACGTCTGACCACTTCACCCATAGCCAATAAACTGACCTTTACACTGAAGCCTGACAGCAACTACCATGCACGAGATTCCTTTGAGTGGAAACTGGATGCCCTTTTCTTGGGAGATACATCGGCCTCACGTGCCGTGATGGCAATGGCCCTGTTGTATGACAAGGACACTGTCGGACAATCACAACAGATTGACCGGTCGGGAAGCTATGCCTTGTCTTTGGCCATTGACTCAAGCCATCAGTTGAAGGAGATTCATGGACATGTATATTATTATAATAGGTATAGAGAGGTTGAAGGAACTGCTACCTCCAACGACTCACTGCCCGAGTTCCGTGTGTTGCCCGTGGCTGACTTATTGCTCTCGGACATAGCCATTATGCGCTACCATCGCAAGGATTCCATCGCAACTGATACAACCGCTGTACCCCAAGACACACTGTCTGCATCGAAGCGGGCAATAGAGCCGGAAGAGTTCAAGACCGTTAAATGAATCACATACTGATTGCTTCATCCATATGTCTTATCCCAAGTTCACCAACTATGCTTGCCATCGCCTGATAGACGAGTGTGGTGGAATGCATGCTTCCTCCATCATTAAGTTGGACGATGAAGGGCGTATAGTCGGAATCATCCCCTTCAATCAAGAAGAGCAACCCTTTACCCAATGGTTGGGTGGTACCATCCTGCTTACTCAAGAAAGAATACCCCCTCTTACCCAAGGGAAAAGTTTGGAGGAGCATCGGTGTAAGGCAGGTAATCATCCTGACACGACAGCCCCCTTGTACGCTTGGCACACCCCACTATTGGACATGGACATCCCTCTCTCCTCCCCTCTCACTCCACTCAATTAAATACGTTATTCACATAATTCTTACCATTCACATGATTACCGAAGGATTATCATATACGAGTACAGTCATTGTCGATGACACCAACACAGCCCAAGCATTAGGTTCGGGCGATATGCCGGTATTTGCCACTCCCGCCCTTGTCGCACTGATGGAGAATGCCGCTATGCAGACCGTTGCCTCCCTACTTCCTGAAGGTTCCACCACCGTAGGCGGATTCATCGAAACCTCTCATCTGGCCCCATCGCGCATTGGTGCAACCATCCAAGCCACAGCCACACTGACCGAGGTGAAGGGACGTAAACTCGCTTTCACTATCGAAGCCAAGGAAGGCAAAAAAAACATTGGCAAGGCCACCCACCTTCGCTTCATCGTCGAACGTGAACAGTTCTTGAGCAAGCTTTGATATAACCGATTTAGGTCCTTTCATGTCCTATATAGGAACTCTATTACAGTCGTTTGATAAAGGATTGAAAAGAAAAGAAAAAAACTGTTTAAAAACGGATAGTTTTTCTCCTTCCTTAAAAAATTGTTGTACCTTTGCGGAAAACTTTAATGGATAAAATAGTTTTCAAGCAATGAATGGAGATACAATACCCTGTTTAGGATTAGAGAAAGACTTCATGGTCATCCATTACCAAAAAGGATTGAGCAGTTTTGAACCCAAGAAGGATGCATTCCGTTTGGCCAACGGTGCATTTATTCTTGGTCTGAAAGGTAAACTCACTCTTTCGGTCAACCTTACTTCATACGAGATTACGGCAGATACTTTACTCACTATCATCCCCCACCATATTGTACAAGGACCAAGTTTTTCCGATGATTTTGATGGATATATCGTGTTGTTTACTCCCACATTTGCTGCCGATATTAACTTGTTGCGCTCCAATCTCCCTTTTATGACTGAATTGAGTTACAATCCGTTAGTCAGGCTGAGCAACAGTGAATGCAAGCTCTTCACTAATTTCTGCCAGTTCTTTTCAGATATTGAGAGCAACGAACTTGTCGGTAATTCTCCAGAGGTTCGCAAGGGACTGCTCACTTCTCTTCTCTATACTCTTGGAGCACTCTATCGACGTCAAATCCCACAACTTCCTTCAGAGAAACAAAGTCGGGCTAATATCATTTTCAAGAAGTTCCTTTCTCTTCTTGTTGAGCACTACACCCATGAACGCAGTGTTGCCTTTTATGCTAACGAATTGTGTATCACACCTAAATATTTAGGAGCAATCTGTCGCGAAGTTAGTTCCAAATTAGCTACCGACATTATAGCCAGTGCTGTCATTTTGGATGCCAAATCAAAACTACATAATAGTGACCTTACCGTACAGGAGATTTCCAATTCATTGAATTTCCCGAATGCCTCGTTTTTCGGACGATATTTTAAGCGTCATACTGGCTGTTCCCCCATTCAATACAGGGAAAATACATGAATATTCAGACTAAGATTGAGGGACTAACCTACTTATTCTACTTATTTCTTATTTTGTAATGACATTCATAAGTGAATTTGGAGAAATATTACTATATTTGCGCACAAAATTAAATCTAATAAATCTATATCACATTGATGAAACAAAGTGCTTATTTATGGCTCGCTATGACGGCCATAGGAACAATGACAGCTTGTACCTCCCAAGAGGAAGGAGTACCTGTTACCTTGAATGTTGCCGAAAAAGGTGCTCCCGTGTCACCCAGTATGTATGGTGTATTTTTTGAAGAGATAAACCACGCAGGCGATGGAGGACTTTATGCAGAGTTGGTGCAAAACCGTAGTTTTGAGGAAAAAGAAATGCCTGAAGGCTACTTTGTAGAAAACGGACGTCTGAAACCTGCACCTGTAGAAAATCACTTGAACGGTCGGATAAACCATGGTGCCACTTTTCATTGGAATAACGAACCGGTGCGCGCATGGAGTTTGCAACCTGCAGATGAAGCGGTGGTCAGTATGAAATTGACAAAGGACAAGCCAATGTATGAAACAGCACCTAATAATTTGGAATTGACCATCCACCAAGGAGAGAAACCGGTGCAACTCATCAATGAAGGATATTGGGGCATGAATATCCGAAAAGGTGAATTGTACACCCTACGTACTATTATCCGTAAAGCCCCCGATTATCAAGGAAACATCACTGCCAAATTATTAAGCAAGGATGGTCAGGTAATCGGCCAAACAAGTATCAATGTAAAAGAAGCCGGCTCATGGGTTGAAGAACTGAGAGTGATAGAACCTACTGGAAGCGACGACAAAGCACGTTTGGCATTGGAATTCGATGCACCTGGAAAAGTATGGTTAGATTATGTTTCACTATTTCCTCCTACCTTTAATGGACGCTATAATGGTATGCGTCAAGATGTGGCACAATGCTTGGCCGATTTGAAACCAGCATTCTTCCGTTGGCCGGGTGGATGTGTAGTAGAAGGCATTTCATTACCCAATCGCTTCGATTGGAAAAAAACATTGGGAGACCCCGCCGCGCGCTCGGGAGAATACAGCACTTGGGGCTATCGATGTTCCTATGGTATGGGCTATCACGAAGTACTTCAATTCTGTGAGGATATAGGTGCCAAAATGATGTTTGTCTGCAACGTAGGTCTCGGATGCCAATTCCGTATGGGAGATGCTTGTCCTGAAAGTGAAATATCGACATACTTGGACGATTGCATGGATGCTATTGAATATGCCATCGGAGACGTAAACACAGAATGGGGAGCTTTGCGTGCAAAGAACGGACATGTAAATCCCTTTCCCCTGCAATATGTGGAAATTGGAAACGAAAATTGGGGAGTTGAGTATGATCGTCGATTCGATATTTTCTATAAAGCTATCAAGGAAAAGTACCCCCAGTTAACTCTTATCTATGATGATATGAGTGGACTACGTGATGAAAATCGAACCATCGAGAAAACTGACATGATAGATCCTCATTGGTACGTGGCTCCCGATTTCTTCTATCGTAATACTACTCTGTTCGATACCAAACAACGTGGCAAATGGGAAGTATATGTAGGTGAATATGCTTGTAATCAAGGCGTAGGTGGAGGAAACATGAATGCAGCGCTATCAGAAGCAGCTTTCATCTCTGGTATGGAGCGCAATGGAGATTTGGTGACCATGACATCCTATGCCCCCCTTTTTGAAAACGTGAACAACCGCGAATGGGCAACCAATCTCATTTGGATAGATACAGATCAGGTAATGGGACGCTCGTCATACTATGTTCAAAAAATGTATGCTGAAAACCGACCGACCTATAACATCTGTGCAAGTGCCACCACTATTACTCCTGATAGTGTAGAGTATAGCGGTGGAGCTATCGGACTTGGTGTATGGGATACAGAAGCTGAATACAAAGACATTCGTGTGACAGAAAATGGAAAGACCACTACCCTGCCCGATTTAGCGAAAGCGACGGATGTGTTGACAAAACTTTATGACGGCACATATGGAAACAACTACACTCTCGAATTGAAAGCACGCAAAATCAGCGGAGCCGAAGGTTTCCTTATCTTTTTCGGTATGAGTAAAGACGGCAAACAAGGCTATCGCTTCAACATCGGTGGATGGGGCAATCGTACTACTGCTTTGCAACAACTCTATGCACAGGGTGACCAAGTGGTAAGTCGTGAGATTCCCCAACGAATCGAAGAGGGGCGTTGGTATGATTTACGCATCGAAGTGACTCCACGTATAGCCAAATTGTTTGTGGACAATAAACTCATTGTAGAAAATCAGTTGCAACCTATCCCACAAAAATTCCTGGTTTCGGGTTACGATGAAGAGACGAGTGAGGTTATCATCAAATTTGTAAACTCAGCAGATAAAGCACAAGTTATTGACTTCACCTTTGATGGAGTTACTAATGTGGCATCCAATGGACGTGTCATTACTTTGAAAGCTGAGAACTTGGGCGACGAGAATTCGATGGATAACCCCACAAAAATCGTACCTATAGAAACGGCATTCAGCAAATTCGGACAGAACTTCTCCTACAAGTTCCCCAAATATTCATTCACAATCTTAAGGGTAAAGGCTGAGAAGTAAATCCTTTCATAATACTTCGGACACGGATTGCGCGGACAACAAAGGCAAGTTTTTCCTTGAGGGAAGGATAATGCTTGCTAAATACCGCGTAATCCGTGTTATTTACGCCCAAAATCCTTTATTTCTCTCAAATTAGCAAACTAATTGTCACAATATTCTTTATTTTCCTAATAAATTGCTATCTTTGCCGCTCAAAATTTAGCAAAAACAAAAATATCAAAGGAAAAGCAAATGAATACGACCGCGAAATTGTTGCTTCATTGTCCCGACCGACCGGGCATTTTGGCAGAAATAACCAACTTTATCACCATCAACGGAGGAAACATCGTCTATATCGACCAATTTGTGGATCGCATGGAAAATGTCTTCTTCGGACGCATTGAATGGGAGTTGGAAGGCTTCATGATTCCGCGCGACAAGATACTGGATTATTTCAATACACTGTACGTCAAGAAGTACAATATGGACTTGCGTCTCTATTTCAGCGACGCCAAACCACGCATGGCTATCTTTGTCAGCAAGATGAGTCATTGTCTTTATGACATGTTGGCTCGTTATACCGCCGGCGAGTGGGACGTGGATATACCTATTATAATAAGCAATCACCCCGACATGCAACCGGCAGCCGAGCGCTTTGGTATTCCATACCGCGTATTTCCTATTACAAAAGAGAATAAATTGGAGCAGGAGCAAGCCGAAATGGAATTGTTGCGCGAGTTGAATGTCGATTTCATCGTGTTGGCTCGCTATATGCAGGTGATTTCCGAGCGGATGATTGAAGAATATCCTAACCGTATCATCAATATCCACCATTCCTTCCTCCCCGCTTTTGTAGGTGCCAAGCCCTATCATCAGGCGTTTGAGCGTGGAGTGAAGATTATTGGCGCAACCAGCCATTATGTGACAAATGAACTGGATGCTGGACCTATCATTGAACAGGATGTGGTGCGCATTACCCACAAGGACACACCACAAGACTTGGTGAACAAAGGTAAGGACTTGGAGAAGATTGTCCTTTCACGTGCTGTACAGAAACATATCGAGCGCAAAGTGTTGGCTTATAAGAATAAAACCGTACTTTTCAATTAAGCAATGGACGTAGCAATCGTAAAATACAATGCTGGAAACATCTGTTCGGTGGTTAATGCTATGCGCCGATTGGGAGTGGAACCACTCGTGACGGATGACCCTGAAAAACTGATGTCGGCCGACCGTGTCATCTTTCCCGGTCAAGGAGAAGCCAGCAGCACCATGAGCTATCTGCGCGAACGGAGATTGGACGAGGTGATATGTTCGCTCCGCCAACCGGTGTTAGGTATATGTATTGGTATGCAACTTATGTGTCGCCACTCCGAGGAAGGTAACACTGAGTGCTTGGGTATATTCGATACCGAAGTAAAGCGCTTCCGTCCTCTGTGTCACGAGGATAAAGTGCCACAAATGGGATGGAATACCATTGTGGACACTCGTAGCCAATTGTTCAAAGGCTTTCACGAGCCGGAGTTCGTCTATTTTGTACATAGCTACTATGTGCCAATGAACGAGCATACGGCCGCTTGTACCGAATACACCCGCCCTTATAGTTCGGCTCTTCACAAGGAGAACTTCTATGCCACCCAATTCCATCCCGAAAAGAGTGGTTCGGTGGGCGAACGTATTTTGAGGAATTTCCTCGACCTCGAACCATAGGTGACATCAGCCTTGGGTTAAGGTGAGCTTAACCTTGAGGTAAGACAGGCTTAGCCTTAGGATAAGGTTGGGACAAAAATAAGAGGGACAGAATTTTCCCAATGACAAAAGAAAACGGAAGATTATATGATAGAACTGATACCCGCCATAGACATCATCGACGGCAAGTGTGTACGCTTGACCAAGGGCGATTATGCAACTTCAAAAGTCTATAACGAAGATCCTTTGGAAGTGGCTTTGGAGGTGGAGTCATACGGACTTCAGCGCCTTCATATCGTAGATCTCGACGGAGCCAAGTCGAAGCACGTGGTAAACCATCGTATATTGCATCGTATAGCCAGTCGAACTTCGCTGAAAATAGACTTCGGTGGAGGTATCAAAAGCGATAAAGATTTGATCATTGCTTTCGAAAACGGAGCACAAATGGTGACCGTGGGAAGTGTGGCCAGCCAGAAGCCGGAATTATTTCTGAAATGGATGGAGCAATACGGTGGCCAGAAAATGATACTTGGTGCCGACACGCGTGACGGTCTTATCTCAGTAAACGGATGGCAAGAGGAAAGCCAACAGGAGTTGCTCCCCTATTTGGGTGAATACATCCGCCACGGAGTGAAAAGCGTACTCTGCACCGACATCCACAAGGACGGCATGTTGCAAGGCCCCTCCATCAATCTCTACAAGGAGATTATGGCCGCCTACCCCATCCTGCACCTGATAGCCAGCGGCGGAGTCAGTTCATTGGAGGACATACGCCAACTCAATGAAGCAGGCATTCCTGCCGTAGTCTTCGGCAAGGCCCTCTACGAAGGACGATTCACACTGAAGGAGTTGAGTGAGTTCTTAATAAATCATAGTTTATAAATTATAATCCATAATTAGTTACTTGTGTTAGCAAAAAGAATAGTCCCCTGTTTGGACATCAAAGACGGACAAACGGTGAAAGGCACTAACTTTGTGAACCTTCGCCAGGCGGGCGACCCCGTTGAACTTGGGCAAGCCTATAGTCAGCAAGGAGCCGACGAACTGGTGTACCTCGACATTACCGCCAGTCACGAAGGACGCAAGACCTTCACAGACTTGGTGCGCCGCATAGCTGCCACCATTAATATTCCTTTCACCGTGGGTGGAGGCATCAACGAATTGAGCGACGTTGACCGTCTGCTAAACGCTGGTGCCGACAAGGTGAGCATCAACTCAGCCGCCCTTCGTCGTCCGGAGTTGATTGACGAAATTGCCCGCCACTTTGGAAGTCAAGTGTGCGTAGTGGCTATTGATGCCAAAGAAACCGAAGAGGGATGGCATTGCTATCTTAATGGTGGACGCATCCCTGCAGGAAAGGGACTCTTTGATTGGGCGCGCGAAGCAAATGACCGAGGTGCAGGTGAAATTCTCTTCACCAGCATGAATCACGATGGTGTGAAGACAGGGTTTGCCAACGAAGCCTTGGCACGACTTGCCGACGAAGTTTCCATCCCTGTCATTGCTTCGGGTGGAGCTGGCGCTATGGAACACTTCCGTGATGCATTCCTCCAAGGAAAAGCTGATGCCGCACTGGCCGCCAGCGTTTTTCACTTCGGAGAGATAGGTATTCCCGAATTAAAATCGTACCTTTGCACCCAAGGAATCAATGTAAGAAGATAAAAGAAATAAAATAAAATCTAAAATAGATATATGGAACTGGATTTCAATAAAATGGGGGGGCTTGTGCCTGCCATTATTCAAGATAACTGCACCAAAAAGGTGCTGATGCTTGGCTTCATGAATCAGGAAGCACTTGACAAAACCATCGAGACAGGTAAAGTAACCTTTTTCAGTCGCACCAAGAATCGCCTGTGGACAAAGGGTGAAGAGAGCGGTAACTTCCTCAACGTGGTTTCTATCAAGGAAGATTGCGATAAGGATACGTTGCTTATCATGGTAACCCCTGTAGGGCCTGTATGTCACACTGGAACAGATACTTGTTGGGGTGATACGAACGACGAACCTATTATGTTCCTCAGTTATTTGCAGGACTTCATTGCCAAGCGCTACGCTGAAATGCCCGAGGGTTCATATACCACATCGCTCTTCAAAGCAGGCATCAACCGTATGGCACAGAAGGTGGGCGAAGAGGCCGTAGAAACTGTCATCGAAGCAGCCAATGGAACCGATGACCGACTTATATACGAGGCATCTGACATGATTTACCACCTCATCGTATTGCTCACCAGCAAAGGTATGCGCATTGAAGACTTGGCTACAGAGTTGAAGAAGAGACACAAGTAAGAGAATAGTGAAAAACGAAGAGTGAAGAATTCATGGAAGCGCAACACTTGATAAACTATCGCCACGTGACGGTAAACCAACAGGAACTCTGCATCTTGGATGGAATCGACTTCCATCTCGATGCAGGAGAGTTCGTTTATCTTATCGGTAAGGTTGGTTCGGGAAAGACTTCGTTGCTGAAGACCTTCTACGCCGAATTGGAGATACAGGATGGCGAAGCGGAGGTGTTGGGTTACAATATGCGTACCATAAAGCGCAAACACATCCCTGCCCTACGTCGTAAGTTGGGTATTGTCTTTCAGGATTTCCAACTGTTGATTGATCGGACGGTAACAGAGAATCTCGACTTCGTGCTTCGTGCCACAGGATGGAAAAACAAGCAGGCTCGTGTGAACCGTATCAATGAAGTACTCGAATTGGTGGGGATGTCCACTAAGGGGTATAAACTTCCTCATCAGCTATCAGGTGGCGAACAACAACGCATCGTTATTGCCCGTGCCATCTTGAACAATCCCGAAATCATCTTGGCAGACGAACCTACGGGCAATTTGGACACCGAAACAGGACGACACATCGTAGAATTGCTTCGCGACATTTCGTCAAGAGGTACTGCCGTGGTCATGACAACCCACAACCAACAACTTTTGCACGATTATCCAGGCATAGTCTATCGGTGCGAAGGACGTAAGATTGAAGATGTCACCCACGAATATAACCATTTCCACGAATTGGATGAGAAAAGTAAAGAAGAAGAAAATAATAACAACATAATAAAAAAAGAAGAATGAAAGTATTAAAGTTTGGAGGAACTTCCGTAGGCTCTGCCGAACGGATGAAGAGTGTAGCCAAGTTGATAACCGACGGCGACAAGAAGATTGTAGTCCTTTCTGCCATGTCGGGTACCACAAACTCGTTGGTGGAAATCTCGGATTATCTGTACAAGAAGAATCCCGATGGTGCCAATGATATCATCAACAAGCTGGAGCAGAAGTACAAACAGCACCTCAAGGAGTTGTTTGCTACCGACGAATACCGCCAGAAGACACAAGAAGTACTCGATGGCGTATTTGCTTCCATCCGTGCCTATACCAAGGACCTCTTCACTTTATTCGAAGAAAAAGTGGTGTTGGCACAAGGTGAACTGATGTCCACTAATATGGTCACCAATTACCTGCAAGAACAGGGCGTAAATGCCGTACTTATCCCCGCATTGGAGTTCATGCGCACCGATAAGAATGCTGAACCGGATCCTGTTTATATCCGCGAGAAGTTGGCAATACAACTCCAAAAGCATCCCGATGCAGATATCTACATCACCCAAGGATTCATCTGTCGCAATGCATACGGTGAAATTGACAACTTGCAACGTGGAGGTAGCGACTATACAGCTTCGCTTATTGGAGCAGCCACCGATGCCAAGGAAATACAGATATGGACCGACATCGACGGCATGCACGACAACGACCCGCGTGTGGTTGACCACACCTCACCCGTACGTCAGCTCAACTTCGACGAAGCTGCCGAGTTGGCCTACTTTGGTGCCAAAATTCTTCACCCTACTTGTATTCAGCCGGCCAAATATGCCAACATTCCTGTGCGTTTGCTCAACACCATGGATCCTACAGCTCCTGGAACCATGATTTCTAACGATACTGAGCATGGAAAGATTAAGGCAGTAGCTGCTAAAGAAAATATCACTGCTATCAAGATTAAATCAAGCCGTATGCTTCTTGCACATGGTTTCTTGCGTAAGGTCTTCGAGATATTTGAGAGTTATCAGACTTCTATCGATATGGTATGTACATCTGAGGTAGGTGTCAGTATGTCTATCGACAACACCAAACATTTGAGCGAAATCATTGCCGACCTCAAGAAGTATGGTACTGTCACCGTGGACGAAGGTATGTGTATCATTTGCGTGGTGGGCGACCTCACTTGGGAGAATATTGGATTCGAAACCCTCGCCATGAAGGCTATGAAGGATATCCCTGTCCGTATGGTTTCTTATGGAGGAAGCAATTACAATATCTCCTTCCTTATTCGCGAAACTGATAAGAAACGTGCTCTTCAAAGTCTGAGCGACACATTGTTCAATCATAAATAAATTGACAAGGAAACAAGTTGACGAGTTGATAAGGGCCATGTAGTACTATTACCATAGCCTTGTCAACTCGTCAACTCGTCAACTCGTCAACTTGTAACTCGTCAACTTGTAACTCGTTAATAAAAAAAAATGAAAGGAACATTCCCATTAGAACGGTTTCAATCCATTCGCACTCCGTTCTATTATTACGATACAACTCTGCTTCGACAAACGCTTGATACTATTCGGCGAGAAGCAGAACGTTACTCTAACTTCTGTGTACACTATGCAGTTAAAGCTAATGCCAATCCCAAGGTATTACGTATTATCAAAGAGAGTGGATTAGGTGCCGATTGTGTGAGTGGTGGTGAGGTACGCGAAGCTCTGAAAGTCGGTTTTCCCGCCAATAAAGTGGTGTATGCAGGCGTAGGTAAGAGTGATTGGGAAATTCAGTTAGGATTGGACAACGACATCTTTTGTTTCAATGTCGAATCTATTCCCGAATTGGAAATCATCAACTCTTTGGCCGCTTCCAGTGGCAAAGTGGCTCATGTAGCCTTCCGCATCAACCCCAATGTGGGAGCACATACTCATGCCAACATTACTACAGGTCTTGCAGAAAACAAGTTTGGTATCGCCATGGAAGATATGGATCGTGTGATAGACTTGGCACAGACAATGGAGCATGTGAAATTCGTCGGACTCCACTTCCACATCGGAAGCCAGATACTCGATATGGGCGACTTCGTAGCCCTGTGCAACCGGGTGAACGAATTACAAGAACATCTGGTGCAACGCCACATTATCGTGGAGCATATCAACGTAGGTGGTGGCTTGGGTATCGATTATCAGCATCCTAACCGTCAGTCCATACCCGATTTTGCCGAATACTTTGCCACTTATCACAAGCATCTGAAACTGCATCCCGGACAAACCCTTCACTTTGAACTGGGACGTGCCGTGGTTGGTCAGTGTGGTTCGCTCATCACTCGCGTACTCTATGTAAAGCAAGGAGCACACAAGCAATTTGCCATCGTCGATGCCGGCATGACCGACCTCATCCGCCCTGCCCTCTACCAAGCTTATCATAAGATAGAGAACATCAGTAGCGAAGCCCCCGTGGAAGCCTACGACGTAGTAGGTCCCATCTGCGAATCATCTGATGTGTTCGGTAAAGCTATTGACCTCAACCGGTGCCAGCGTGGCGACCTCGTTGCCCTTCGTTCTGCCGGTGCATACGGCGAAATCATGGCCTCGGGATACAACTGCCGCGAACTGCCAATGGGCTATATGTCCGAAGAGTTGTTCTAAATCCCTTCGGTCTGGATTTTGGAACAAAGAAGAAGAAAAAAAGATAGGGAATAATCCAACTTTTAATGTGAACTTTGCATCATCAAAAAAGGTGCAATGTAAATGAGCAGACAGATTCATATTCATCCACAATATTGGATGTATCGAGGATTCATCGAAAATATTCCCGAAGAAAAGTATGAGCGGACGAAAGTCTTTTGCAACCGGCGAAATACGGTGGAGCAAGTGACATGGGGGAGTCGGAATTTCGTTATCAAGCGATACAAGCGTCCCACATGGGCAAACTGTCTCATCTATACATGGCTGAGAAAAAGTAAGGCACAACGTGCATACGAATATGCCGAAGAGCTTCTTCATAGAGGATTTGAAACAGCACACCCCATTGCCTACATCGAAGTAAAGAAATGGGGAATTTTCCACACGGGATATTTCATCTCGGAATATCTCTCCTATCCATTGATGAGAGACATTCCGCAGATGAACATCTCCGAGGAAGAGAAGAGACTGATAGCTTCCGACTTCATCTGTTATACAGCACGCCTTCACGAAGAAGGAATTCTTCCCAAAGACTACAACTCAGGAAACATCTTCTTCCATAAGGAAGGATTACACTATAATTTTGCCCTTATCGATATCAATCGTCTGCAAATCGGACGGACACCCAACGAAAAAGAATCTGCCCGTTTTTTCGATCAGATGGGATTGAGCATCAGCCAAGCCATCGGAGCCATCGACCAATACGCCACTCTACGCGGATTTGACACCGACCGCCAGATATTCTTCATTTTGATACACCGCATGAAGAAACATTTTGAGCGAGGTCTGAAAAGATACATTCTGCATCCCCTACGATGCAGATGCTAAATCCATGTAAATATAGC
>CAZDAN010000026.1:0-16460 GCA_964503565.1 uncultured Bacteroides sp. | reverse complement strand
TATTTGGTTGGTAGGTCTTATCCTCACCATCAAGGCTTGCCTCGAGATTTGGAAATTGCCCGTTGACGGAGTAAAGAAATTGTTGGCCATCGTAGTACTGCTCATCACCAGCTGGGTTGGTCTCGTTGTTTATTACCTTTTTGCCAAGGACAAGATGGCAGATTGGTTGAAGTAATATTGTAAATATTGTCATTAAAAAACAGTTAACTCCGTTCGCGGACCGTGTTTGTTCGGTTCATGAACGGAGTTAACTGTATTCATCTATTTATCCTTTATGACAGATACCATCGGTACATGCGGCGGACACCTTCTTCGATTTCGATTTTGTGATGCCAACCGAGGGCGTGGAGCTTGCTCACATCGGTGAGTTTGCGCATGGTGCCATCGGGTTTGGTGGGGTCGAAGGTGAGGTTGCCCTTGAAGCCAACTTCCTCTACAATCAGTCGGGCAAGGGCGGCAATGGTGATTTCTTTGCCTGTGCCGATGTTGATGTGGCAGTTTCTGACTTCCTTGCTTCCGATGGGATAGGTGTCTTTGAAGTCAACGTGTTCGAGGACGTAAACACTGGCATCGGCCATCTCTTCACTCCAAAGAAATTCACGCAAAGGTTTGCCTGTGCCCCACAGACGTACTTCGTCTGGAGTGATTCCATATTTGGCAAGGATTGTGAGGATTTCTTCATTGGAGTTTTTGCCGCTGATGCCTTCAACAGGACGCAAATCCATGTCGCGACGTACCGATGTCCAATCGCCTTCGTTCAGACATTTGGCCAAATGGATTTTGCGCACCATGGCAGGAAGCACGTGGCTGTTTTCAAGATGGAAGTTGTCATTGGGACCATAGAGATTGGTGGGCATGACGGCGATGTAGTTGGTGCCATACTGGAGGTTGAAGCTCTCGCACATCTTGAGGCCGGCAATCTTGGCGATGGCGTATGGCTCGTTGGTGTACTCAAGGGTGGAGGTCAGCAGAGCGTCTTCCTTCATCGGTTGCTCAATGTCGCGCGGATAAATGCAGGTGCTACCTAAGAAGAGGAGTTTCTTTACTCCGTGACGAAAGCTTTCGCCGATTACATTCTGTTGGATTTGCAGGTTTTCGTAGATGAAGTCTGCCCGATAGGTATTATTGGCCATGATGCCTCCCACATGGGCGGCAGCCAAGATGACGTATTCGGGCTTTTCTTCGTCGAAGAACTTCTTCACGGCTACACCATCGAGCAAGTCCAACTCTTTGTGAGTGCGCCCTACGAGGTTGGTGTATCCCTTGCCTTGCAGATTCTTCCAGATGGCAGAACCTACGAGGCCACGGTGTCCGGCTATGTATATTTTTGCTGATTTGTCAATCATATCATTATTCTTATTTCACAACTCCCTTCTCCAGGTATTCGGCAAGGTTCATCTTGATGCGTTCGCTGGCACGCTCGACAGCCACTTTCTCCATGTCGTGCTCAACCATGATGCGAACGAGCTCTTCCAAAGAGGTCTTGGCCGGATTCCATCCCAACTTCTGCTTGGCTTTGGTGGGGTCGCCCCAAAGGTTGACTACATCGGTTGGACGGTAGAAGTCTTTGCTTACCTCGACGAGCACACGGCCGGTGGCTTTGTCGATACCTACTTCGTTTTCACCTTCACCCTTGAACTCGAGTTCGATGCCTGCATGTTTGAAAGCCAGATAGCAGAACTCGCGGACAGAATGTTGCTCGCCCGTAGCGATAACGAAATCTTCGGGTTTTTCCTGTTGGAGAATGAGCCACATGCACTCGACATAGTCTTTGGCATAACCCCAGTCGCGGAGTGATGAGAGGTTTCCGAGATAGAGCTTGTCCTGCTTGCCTTGGGCGATACGTGCGGCGGCAAGGGTAATCTTGCGGGTAACGAAGGTTTCGCCACGTCGTTCGCTTTCGTGATTGAAAAGGATACCCGAGCAGCAATACATGTTGTAGGCTTCGCGGTACTCTTTCACAATCCAATAGCCGTAGAGTTTGGCCACTGCGTATGGACTATAGGGATGGAAGGGGGTATTTTCATTTTGGGGAACCTCCTCAACCTTACCATAGAGTTCAGATGTAGAGGCTTGGTAGATGCGGCATGTGTCAGCTAGTCCACACTGACGGACTGCTTCCAACACACGGAGAACACCTGTAGCATCCACATCGGCTGTAAACTCGGGAGAGTCAAACGATACCTGTACGTGGCTTTGTGCTGCCAAGTTATAGATTTCTGTGGGGCGTACTTTAGCTACTACCTGCACAAGACTCATCGAATCGCTGAGGTCGGCATAGTGGAGATGGAAATTGGGAGTACCCTCCAAATGGGCTATACGCTCGCGGAAATCCACTGACGAACGACGGATAGTACCGTGCACGTCGTAGCCCTTCTCAAGCAGAAATTCGGCTAAGAAGGAACCATCCTGACCTGTTACACCTGTAATTAAAGCAACTTTTTTCATTATATGTAATATATTATGGTTTAATGATTATTCTGAAAATTGTTTGATGCGCTGCTCTTCGCTGAGTTGGCAGATGAGCAGGGTGTCATCCTTTTCAGCAATGATGTATCCGTTCAAGCCTTGCACCACTACGCGTTTTTCTTGTGTGGTGTGTATCAGGCAGTTCTTTGTTTCGAACAGACGGATGTCGGGGCCTATGCAGACGTTCTTGTTGGCATCTTGCTTGCTTTGTCCGTGCAGGCTTCCCCATGTACCAAGGTCGCTCCATCCAAAGGAAGCAGGGAAGACAAATATCTCTTCGGCTTTCTCAAGGATAGCATAATCGACAGAGATGTTTTCACACTTGGGAAACTCTTGGTTGATCTTTGCCTGCTGTTGGGGAGTGCCGTAGTAGGGCAAGAGGTTTTCGAAGATGTCGGAAATGGCAGGCTGATAGATGCGGAGTGCATTTACGATGGTGTTGACATTCCATACAAATATGCCGGCATTCCATAGGTAGTTGTTCTTCTTGATGTACTTTTCTGCTGTAGCCAAGTCGGGCTTTTCCTTGAATGAGTCAACGCGGTAAACCTCCTTGTTGCGTGCCGATGAAGTGGAAAGGTCTGCTTCAATGTAGCCATATCCGGTTTCGGGACGAGTAGGTTTCATGCCAAGGGTAAGGATTGCGTCGCTCTGAGCTGTAAATTGCAGGGCAGATTTGATAACGCGTTGAAATTCGGGAACGTCCATTACAACGTGGTCACTGGGAGTAACCACCATGTTGGCTTTGGGGTCGCGTGCCTTTATACACCAGCTGACATAGGCAATGCACGGTGCTGTGTTGCGTCGGCAAGGTTCGCGCAAAATGTTTCCATCGGGGATGTCGGGAAGTTGTTCCTTTACGATGTCGGCATAGCTTTCGCTGGTCACTACCCAAATGTTTTCGGGTGGACAGATGCCTTTAAAACGGTCTGCAGTGAGTTGGATAAGGGTGCGTCCGCAACCCAACACGTCAATGAACTGTTTGGGCTTTTCGGGAGTACTCATGGGCCAGAAGCGGCTACCGATGCCGCCTGCCATTATCACAAGGTGGTTGTTGTTTGCCATAATAGATTTTTGTTCATTACAACTTTTGATACGAATTGAAGACGCAAAAGTAATGAATAAATTCTAATTATATGGCATTCTGGTGAAATAAATATAGAAAAACGACAAAAAGAAAGAGGGAATGCATTGGTGCATCCCTCTCTCCCACTTTATTTTAACCTAATAAAAGTATTGCTTATGCGTACATGTTTACGATGGCTTCGTAGAGTTCCTGCTTGCCGCTTACCTGCTTGGGTTCGCCTACGGTCTTAGCGTATGCTACGAGGTCTTCCAACTTCAGCTTGCCATCTTCGAACTCCTTACCCTTACCGGCGTCGAATGAAGCATAGCGGTCGGCCAGCATCTTCTTGTAGGGGCTTTCTTCGAGGAGAGCAGCTGCGCTTTCAAGAGCACGTGCCATAGCATCCATACCTGCGATGTGGGCAATGAAGATGTCTTCCAAATCGGTAGAGTTACGACGAGTCTTGGCGTCGAAGTTTGTACCACCATTACCGAAACCATCGTTGCGGATGATGTGAATCATTGCCTGGATGAGTTCGTAGTTGTCGATGGGGAACTGGTCAGTGTCCCAACCATTCTGATAGTCACCACGGTTAGCGTCGATTGAACCGAGCATACCGTTGTCAACGGCTACAGCCAATTCGTGCTCGAAAGTGTGACCGGCGAGGGTTGCGTGGTTCACTTCGATGTTTACCTTGAAGTCGTTCTCCAAACCGTGAGCCTTGAGGAAGCCGATAACGGTTTCAGTGTCCACGTCATACTGGTGCTTAGAGGGCTCCATCGGCTTCGGTTCGATGAGGAATGTGCCTTGGAAACCTTTGCTACGAGCATAGTCGCGAGCAAGAGTCAACATCTGTGCAAGGTGTTCTTTCTCGCGCTTCTGGTCAGTGTTGAGCAGGCTCATGTAGCCTTCGCGTCCGCCCCAGAATACATAGTTGCTTCCACCCAACTCGATAGTAGCATCGATGGCATTCTTAATCTGAACAGCTGCACGGGCGACAACGTCGAACTCGGGGTTAGTGGCTGCACCGTTCATGTAGCGCTTGTGGCCGAATACGTTGGCAGTACCCCACAAGAGCTTGATGCCTGTTTCGGCTTGCTTCTGCTTCAGGTAAGCAACCACTTCCTTCAAGTTGGCTTCGTACTCTTCGATGCTTGCGCCTTCGCTCACCAAGTCAACGTCGTGGAAGCAGTAGTATTCGATACCCATCTTCTGCATGAACTCGAAACCTGCGTCAACCTTGTCCTTAGCTGCCTGAACGGCGTCAGAAGAACTGTTCCAGGGGAAGGTCTTTGTACCGCCA
The DNA here is from genome assembly GCA_964503565.1 of uncultured Bacteroides sp. GTDB lineage: Bacteria > Bacteroidota > Bacteroidia > Bacteroidales > Bacteroidaceae > Phocaeicola_A. Next base: position 11,622 of record CAZDAN010000026.1, on the reverse strand, counting down.
CCAAACTGGTCGCCACCTTCTGCACAAAGTGTGTGCCACCAAGCCATAGCGAACTTCAACCAATCCTTCATTTTCTTGCCCATTACCACCTTCTCTGCATCGTAGTAGCGGAAGGCCATGGGGTTCTTACTTTCTTTTCCTTCGAACTGAATCTTTTCGATTCCGGGGAAATACACTTTCTTTTCCATAATTGTTAATTGTTAATTGGGTTTAATATAAGTTTGTAACAGTTTGATTACTTTTTGATTATTTGATGTTTGCCTTCCATCTTTCGTAAGCCTCGGCGTAAGCGGCGCGGTCGGCTTCTACGGGTTCGATTACCTGAAGTTTCTCCAAGGTGGCAAAGGCTTCGTTGTTGTCCTTATAGATGCCTGCACCCATACCGGCTCCCTTGGCTGCACCTACTGAACCGTCGGTGTCGTAAAGTTCGATGGTGGCACCGGTTACTCCGGCCAATGTGTGACGGAATATGGGGCTGAGGAACATGTTGGCGTGTCCGGCATGAATCTTGTTGATGTTCATGCCCATGCCTTGCATGATTTCGATACCATACTTGAATGAGAAGACAATACCCTCTTGAGCGGCGCGAAGCAAATGGTGCTTGCCGTGGGTGTTGAAGTTGATGCCGTGGATGGAGCATCCCACTTCTTTGTTCTGAAGCATACGTTCGGCTCCGTTACCGAAAGGCATGATGCTGACACCTGCACTACCGATGGGAGCTTGTGCTGCCAAGTCGTTCATGTCGGCGTATGAAATGTTTTCGGGTGCTACGTTGCGCTTCATCCACGAGTTGAGGATGCCTGTTCCGTTGATGCAAAGCAATACACCGGTGCGCGGATTCTCGGCCGTGTGGTTCACATGGGCAAAGGTGTTTACGCGAGAAAGCGGGTCGTAGTCGGTCACACCATTCACGCCATATACTACGCCTGAAGTTCCTGCTGTTGAGGCAATTTCACCGGGATTGAACACGTTCAGTGAAAGAGCGTTGTTCGGTTGGTCGCCTGCACGATAAGTGATGGGAGTACCTTCTTTCAAACCCAGTTCGGCAGCAACGCCGGCTGTGATGCGTCCTTGTTCGCTGAATGTAGGACGGATGGTGGGGATAACCGAACGGTTGAAGCCGTAGTAGTCCAACAGGAAGTCGGCTACATCGTTCTTCTGGAAGTCCCACAACATACCTTCGGAGAGACCTGAAACAGTCGTGCAGGCTTCGCCCGTCATGCGCATGGCAATGTAGTCGCCAGGGAGCATAATCTTGTCGATTTGTTCGAAAAGGGCGGGTTCGTTCTGTTTTACCCAAGCCAGCTTCGAAGCGGTGAAGTTACCCGGTGAGTTCAGCAGATGTTTCAGACAAACCTCTTCGCCAAGCTCCTTGAAAGCCTTTTCACCAAAGGGTACGGCGCGTGAGTCGCACCAGATGATAGAGGGACGGAGAACCTGCTGATTCTTGTCCACACACACGAGGCCGTGCATCTGATACGAGATACCGATGGCATCCACCTCGTCGGCTTTTGCACCTGAGGTGGCCATCACGTCGGCTAAAGCCAGTTTCAGGTTTTGCCACCACATTTCAGGGTCTTGTTCTGCCCATCCGGGTTGCACTGCAGTGATGGGAGCTTCACTCTTCGGATAGAATGCCGAAGCCACACACTTTCCATTGTCGGCGTTCACCAGGCTTGCCTTTACGGACGAACTGCCTATGTCAAATCCTAATAAATACATGATAATTAAATTTGGTTATTCGTTATTACTTTTGTTATTCGTCTTATTATTTAATAATGTATATACGTCTTTCTGTTTCTCTTCTCTTTTTTCCCTTGTGGACGGTGTCTGATTCATTGTACGACTGAACGAGGTTCATTGTACCACTGTATGTCGTTCATTGTACCACTGTATGAGGTTCTTTCTATGAATGTTATAAGCACTTCGTCACTTGGCTTTGTTCTTGTCGAACTTGTAGTATCGGGCTGCACGGTGTGGAACTCCCCTCTCCTTTTCGTCCAATGCCACCACGTAAGGCATCTGTGCTATGCGCTTGTGGAAATTACGTATGTCAAACACTTTGTCAAACACCAGTTCGAAGAGTTTTCTCATCTGAGCGGCGGTGAACTTTTTGGGCAGAAGGTCGAACAGGAAGGTGGGATTCAACTCTGCACGATGACGAATGTACAGCAAGGCATCTTCGATGATTTGCTTGTGGTCAAAGGCCAGTTCGCCCAATTCCTTCACCGGTTTCCAGCAAGGTTCGTATTTGTAGTTGGGGAAAATCATCTTCATGTCAACTTTCTGCAACGACAGGTAAGCCACTGACACAATGCGGTCAACGGGGGCTTTCAGGCTGTGCAGTCTTTCCAGCCACAGGGTATCTTTGGGGTTCTTGGTACGGTTCTTGTCACCAAAGGTTTTGAATTGTTCGAGCTTCACGTTTTTCAATCCGGTCAATTCGGTCAACACTCTCTCTGCGGCTTCGTCCAAGTCTTCGTCCATATAAATGAGACTTCCGGGCAATTTGGTGTCGCAAAAGTCTTTCTCCACAACTCCTTGGCGCTTTACCAGAAGTACGCTCAGTTTTTCTCCGTCAAATCCAATCAATACGCAATCGACTGATATGTGCGGATTTACGGTTCGGTAACAGTTTAAGATGTCTTGTATCATCAGTTTTAGGCATATTTAATGGCTGCAAATATAAAAGATAAATTTGACTTATCGTCATTTGTACACTATATTTTTACATATTATAACACTTTGATAACCAAAAGGAGGGAATATCGTAAATGAAACGATATGTATGTGTGGCTTCTTGTATGTCATAAGGTATGTGTACGGGGCTGATTTCCCATGAATAATAATTTGAATCTGAAAATGTTCGTAATTGGTTGGTTCACAGCTGTGTGCAACATTCTATACCCTATTTGGCAACAAATCGACCCTAAAAAACTTCCCTAAAATTGTTTTTTTTTGCAAAAAAACGTGTACCTTTGCTGCAATTAGCAATAATATAGCCTTATTAATCAATTATAAAAGACATAACGATGAAAAAGAAAATTCTGATTTTGGACGATAAGGAAACTATCGCAAAAATACTTCACATCTACCTGATGAGTGACTATGACTGCATTTGGCTTTCCGATGGTTTGCAGGGAATGAAATGGTTGCAGGAAGGGAATACTCCCGACCTGATTATCTCGGACATCCGTATGCCTGAAATGCGTGGCGATGATTTTCTGGAGTGGTTGAAGCAGAACGAACTGTTCAAACACATTCCCGTCATTATGCTTAGTAGCGAGGACTCTACCAGCGAGCGCATCCGTCTGTTGGAAATTGGTGCCTCCGACTACATTGTCAAGCCCTTCAATCCGTTGGAACTGAAGGTGAGAGTGAAGAAGATTATATGATTTGAAAAACACAGCTTTTAGATAAGCAAAACATGCTTTGAAGGAATGATAAACGTTGTTTTCTTAGGAACAAGTCTGGTGTTGAAGGACAGGCTCTCGCTTTTGCCGGGCACTACGATTCAGTTTGCGGTCAATTACAAGGATGTGGTTCGTGTGTGCAAGCAGGCCGTGTCATCAACGGGAAGCAATTGCTGTGTAGTCCTGTACGAAAAGCATAGCCTGAACGAAGACATTACAGCCATAACCTATCTGCGCAAGAAATTGCCTAACGGATACCTGATATTGATGGCTGACTCCATCGATGCCAGTGAGCGCAAGGCCTACTTGTCATCGGGCATCAATGATACACTGATGGTCAATTCCTCCATTGCGGACATGACGAAGAAATTGGAGTTTATCAGGAAGAAGAAGGACTTGCTGTTTGCCGACCAGACAAGCAAGGAACAGATACTGAGTTTTCAGATTCCTGTATGGAAGCGGATGTTTGACATCCTGTTCTCTTCGGTCGCCATCGTACTTCTTTCTCCTGTATTCCTGTTGACGGCCATTGCCATCAAATTGGAGAGTAAAGGTCCCGTGTGGTACACAAGCAAGCGTGTCGGTTCCAATTATACCATATTTGACTTCCTCAAGTTCCGTAGCATGTATGTGGATGCCGACAAACGGTTGAAGGAGTTTGAACAACTCAACCAGTACAGTGATGATGATTTGGACGACAATACCCGTTTCCAATCATCGTCAACTATGGCCAGCGAAGAGGAAGTGATGCTAATCTCGGATGATTTCATCATTTCGGAGAAAGAACTCAGTACCCAACGTGCCATTCAGCAAAAGAATGCATTCGTGAAACTCGAGAATGACCCACGCATAACCCGTGTGGGACGTTTCATCCGCAAATACAGCATCGACGAACTGCCACAACTTTTCAACATATTGAAAGGTGACATGTCGGTGGTGGGTAACCGTCCCCTACCCTTGTATGAAGCTGAATTGTTGACCGATGACGAAAGCATAGACCGCTTCATAGCACCTGCCGGACTTACCGGCCTTTGGCAAGTGGAGAAACGTGGCGACTCAGGCAAATTGTCTGCCGACGAGCGTAAACAGTTGGACATAAAATACGGTAGGACCTATTCCTTCGCTTTGGATATGAAAATCATCTTCCGTACACTGACCGCCTTCGTACAAAAAGAAAATGTATAAAATCAACATGTCTAAGTCAAGTTAAATAAAAAGAGGAAAAAAAGTAAATGAAACGAAAATTAGTAACTGTAGCATCCCTGATGTGGCTGGTTTCAGCAATGAATGCGCAAGAGCAGAGCGACACACTGGTCGTGTCTCCCTCCAACAACAGTGAGATACAAGCCGGTTTCTTCGATTCCAATTTGTTGGATGGAATTGATTATTCCGAGTTCAAATTGCCCCCATTAGGTACATTGTTCGAGAATGCCAAGTCCACCCCCTCAATCGAGTTGTTGGAAAAAGAACGTCAGATGGCAGAAAAACTTCTCTCAAAGGAAAAACTTGCTTTCCTCAGTTTCTTCCGTGTCCATGCCAATTACTCCTATGGAAATACCAGTTCAACAAGTACCGCTACAGATGTTTCAACCCCTCTTTATACATTTGCCAGTGGTTACGAAAGCAACTATTGGAATGTGGGAGCCAGTGTCAATGTGGGACTGGAAAGCCTTTGGGACTTGGGAGGCCGTGTCAACCGCCAACGATTGGAAGTGGAAAAAGCCACCATCCAAAAGGAGATAGCCTTTGACGAACTGAAACAAAAGATTGCAACCATATATGTCCGTATCACAAACAACCTCATTGCATTGAAGACCGCTGCAGAGAATGCCGCAGCTTATCGTGGAGCTGGTTTGATGACCGAACAACGTTTTCGCAATAATCAGGCAACGATTACGGAATTGGCAGATGTCAGACGATATGAGAATGATGCTGTACAGTTCTACCAATCGATACAGTCGCAAATAAGTACAGACATCATCCTGTTGGAAATATTGACTCATACACCCATTATTACCAACACCATTTCGGAAACCCAGTTGTATAATTCGAAAAAAGACTGATTTATGGAATACTTCAGATATATAGTCCGTTTCTTGTATCGCATTCGTTGGTATTTGGCCATCATTCCTTTGATTGCATTGGTGCTTGCTTGGATTCTGACCCGTAATCTGGATAAGGAGTACAACGTAAAGACAACAATCTATACGGGTATCATATCCGGTTATAATATCGAAACCGGTACGAGTGTCTCGGCGGCAAACTCGGCGGTGAATATGGCGAACCTGATACATATTATCAGTACCGAGCGCACTTTGAAGGAAGTATCATTGCGCTTGTTTGCCCGTGTAATGACCTATGGTGATGAAAATCAGAATAACAACTACATCCTGGCAGAGCATTTCAAAGAACTTAATGCTTCTGTTCCTCAGGAAGTGAAGGCTTTGATAGACAAGCGTAGCGAAGAAAAGACGGTGAACAACCTGTTGGCATACGAACGTCCTTCAGCAGGTAACTTCGTATATGGCTTGCTCAACTACGGTCATCCCTATTTCAGCATCCGTGCCTTGTCTGAAAGAATCAAAGTGGCCCGAATGGAAAACAGTGACTTGATAGAAATCGGATACTCTGCCAACGACCCGGGTATTGCATACAACACTCTGGAGATTTTGAACGAAGAGTTCATTGCCCAATATCAGAATATCCGTTTTGGTGAGACTGACAATGTCATTGCTTTCTTTGAAGGCGAAGTGGCACGTCTATACAAACTGTTGACCAATGCAGAAGATTCGTTGATATCCTACAATGTGGCCAAGCGCATCATCAACTATGGTGAACAGACAAAGATGGTGGCCGTGATGGATGCCGAGCACAAGGAGTTGCAACAACAGATATTGATGAATTACACCACATCCAAGGCACTTGCCGATTTCTTTGAAAACAAACTGGGAAATCAAGCAAGTATTATCCGTGGTAACAACAATTTTATTACAGAGTTGAACAACATCTCTCGTATGAAGTCTCGCATCTCCAATTTGGAATTGATGAATGAAGGTGGAAATACTGAGATAAATGAATCGTTGGATGCAGCCCGCAAACAATTGGCAGAGGCTGAACAGCACATTCGTGAAATCACAACGGACATAGTTGAAGAAACCAGCAGTGTGAACAATGTGGATGTAAACAGTCTGATTTCACAATGGTTGGAGCAAGTTGTTATGTATGAAAAATCATTGGCAGAAATGGACGCAATGAATATTCAGCGAAAGAATTTGGACAATGATTTCCTTTATTTTTCACCTATTGGAGCCACTATCAACCGCAAGGAGCGTCATATAGGCTTCATCGAAGGAAACTACATGGAAATGTTGAAGGCGTTGAATGCTGCCCGTCTGCGTCGTCGTAATCTGCAAATGACAACGGCAACTTTGCAGGTGCTCAATCCACCCCTCTTCCCCTTGTCTGCAATGCCTACCAATCGTTTGATGATTCTGTTGGCCACGTATGTGTTGACATTCTTCTTCATTGCCGGTTATTTCTTCCTCATAGAATTGCTTGACCATACATTGCGTGATCGTCGTCGGGCAGAAAACATTACGGGTGGCCGTGTCTTGGGAGCATTCCCCAAAGAGAGTACATTGCGTTATCGCCGTTTCAATAAGATTATCAATGATATGGCTATGCGTCATCTGAGCAAGTCTCTTCTGCCCTACTTTAAATCCAGTCAACAGAATGTGGTGAACTTGTTGAGCACGGAAGAAAAAGATGGCAAGAGCATGTTGGCGAATGAATTGGAGGAATATTGGACATCATTGGGACTCGCTGTGCGCCGGTTGACATATGATGAAGACTTCTTGTCTGAAGACAGTAAGTATGTAATGGCAGAAACGGTTAAGGACTTATGTCCTGAGGTGAGTGCTGATGAAATCCTGTTGATTGAATATCCGTCTCTGAAGGAGTACTCCATTTCTCCGTCTCTGTTGAATATGGGTACAGTCAATTTGGTCGTGGCACGTGCCAATCGTACTTGGAAAGATACTGACCAGAAAATGTACACCGAATTGAACAAGAATCTTTCCGAAGAAAATCGTCGTTCTATGTTCTTGTATCTGACTCAGGCTGACCGTAATGCAGTAGAGGAGTTTACGGGACAATTGCCTCCTTATACTATGTTCAAGAACTTTATCTATCGTATGTCACAATTAGGATTGACAGCCGTTGAGAACAAACATGCAAAATGATAAGTTAAAAGAGTTCTGGAGTAATTTGAAAGAGCACTACAAAGGCCGATGGACAATCTTGTCTTTGATGGTGTTAGGGAGCCTTTTATGTATGTATTATGCAGCTGATGGAAATTTTCCTTTGGCTGCTATAATATGTGCAGTACCCTTTGCATTGATGTTTGTCAGCGTATTCATTCAATATCCCGTTGTTCTGTTTCTGATACTCTTCACCGTCAATTATATCATTATGGGACTTGGAAGATACATGTCCATTCCATTGCCCATATCGGTGTTGATGGACTCTTTGTTCATTGCTACCATGTTGATGTTATGTTTGAATCTGATACGCGGCAGATTGACGTTCAAGCAAGAAGTGATTCCGTTTTTGTTGCTTTATGGAATCTGGATGGTATATGGCATCATTCAAGTGTTTAACAATACGACGGGCATGGGATTTGATTTTCATCTGACTCCTTGGTTCAAAGAGGTACGCCCCATGATTTTTCATGCTTTTTATGTCATTGTCATATTTGCCCTGTTATTTGATAAGAACAAGCATATAAAGTACTTTTTGTATGTTTGGGGTTTTTTCATCATATTGGCAACGGTAAAAGGATATATCCAACGGAATAGAGGGTTCGATTCTGCTGAAATGATATGGCTGATGTCCGGAGGTGCGCGTACCCACTTTATTCATTCAGGCATACGTTATTTCTCTTTCTTTACGGATGCTGCCAACTATGGTTCCAATATGGCCTTCAGTCTGGTGACGTATGCCATTTGCTTTTTGTATGAGAAGAACCGCATTGATAAGATTTGTTGGGCTGTAATTGCCCTTGCGGCCGGATATGGCTTGATGCTATCCGGTACTCGTACTGCATTGCTTGTTGCCATTTCAGGTTTTGTCCTATATACATTGCTTTCCAAGAATGTCAGACTCTTTTTGGTCTCATGCTCTGTGTTGCTGTTGGCTGTGGGAATACTCAAGTTTACGACCATAGGCAATGGCAATCAGTTCGTTCGTCGTATGCGTTCTGCTTTTGACCCGGAGGATGCATCTTTACAAGTTCGTCTGGACAATCAGAAAGCCATAAAATCCTATATGAAAGAAGCTCCATGGGGAATCGGTATCGGTATAGGAATGGGAGCAGACCAACTGCCACAGAACAACAAGTATTGGATTGTTTCCATAACCCCGTCTGACTCTACTTTGGTATATATCTGGATGCGTACAGGAGCCATAGGTATCGTGTTGTTCTTATTGGTATTATGTCTGGCTGTCGTTGCCCAATCTTTTATTGTGTTATTCAGGATAAAAGACAAGCAGTTACGAGGTATGCTGACTGCTTTTACGTGTGCCAGTGCATGTATGATTGTGGCTGCATACGGTAATAACATCTATTCGCAATACCCCAACACCTTGTTGGTCTTCGGACTTCAGACATTGGTGTTTATGGGACCCTATTTTGATAAACAGATAACAATAGAAAAGGAACAAAAAAAGTTGGAAATAAAGAATGAGATTCGAACCGAAGAAGAAAAGGACACATAAGTCATGGAAACCGAAACTTGTGGATGTCTCTATCATCACGGTCAATTATAATGGATTTAACGACACTTGTCAGATGATAGAGTCTGTTTATGAGCATATTCATTCGGTGGCTTATGAGATTATCGTGGTAGATAATGCTTCTCAAAGTAATGAAGCTGTTCTGTTGCGAAAGAAATATCCTTTTGTCCATGCAATACGCAGTTCTGCCAATAAAGGGTTTGCTGGTGGCAATAACTTGGGATATACGGTTGCTAAAGGTAAGTATCTGTTTTTTCTGAATAACGATACAATCATAAAAGAAGACAAGTTCCGTAAATTGATTGACAGGCTGGAAGCCGATGCGACGGTGGGTGGTGTATGTCCCATGATTCGTTATGCCGACGGTGATGAAGTGATTCAATATGCGGGATTTACCCCACTCACCCGATATACATTGCGCAATCAAAGCATTGGTAATGGGGAGTACCTGAATGAACGTTATCTCCGCGCAAAAGAGGTTCCTTATATGCATGGGGCAGCCATGTTGGTAAAGCGTGAAGCATACGAAGCTGTAGGGAAAATGCCGGAGGTGTATTTCCTTTATTACGAAGAGCTGGACTGGAGCATTTCTTTGAGAAAAGCAGGGTATAAATTGTGGTACGACCCTTGTTGTATGGTTTATCATAAAGAAAGCCGCAGCACAGGGATTGATTCTCCACTCAAGGTCTTTTATCTGACGCGTAACCGTTTCTTGTTTGCCTATCGCAATCGGACATTGGGCGAACGGCTGACATGCTATTTCTATCTGCTTGCATGTGTCGCACCTCGCGATTATGTGCGGTATGTGTCGCAACACAGGTACGATTTGGCAACTGCCGTATTAAGAGGTGTCTCATCATATTTCAAATTAACTAATGGACAAAAAGTAGATGGTCATGAATATAAGTACTCTTATTATATATCTTGATATATTGCTTTTCATTATCGTATTGGGTACGGTACTTTATTTGTTGGTCTTTGCCATTGCAGCATTGGTCAGCAATTCCGAGAAGCACCCTTTGGCAAGACGGAACAATCGTATATTGGTCCTTATTCCTGCCTATAAGGAAGACTTTGTAATAGAGTCAACGGTGCGTTCTTTTTTACGTCAGACATACCCTGCTACACAGTTTGATGTAGTGGTGATTGCCGACCATTGTCTTCCCGAAACAGTGGAAAAACTCTCGCAATACCCAATTACTGTATTGACCCCTGACTTTGAAGAAAGTCTGAAATCGAAATCATTGAATTATGCGATGGAGTGTATTGCTCCGCGCAAATATGACATCGTCACCATATTGGATGCCGATAATACGGTAGATGACAATTTCCTTCATGTTGTCAACTGTTATTATGATTCGGGCTGTCAAGCCATGCAGGCTCATCGTGTGGCCAAGAACCGCAATACCGATACGGCTCTGTTGGACGCTATTTTTGAGGAAATAAACAATGCCATATTCCGCAAAGGTCACGTACGCTTTGGCTTCTCATCAGCTTTGGTCGGTTCGGGTATGGCTTTTGACTTTGAATGGTTCCGTCAGAATGTGGGAAAATTGATTTCTGCCGGTGAAGACAAGGAACTTGAAGTGCTGTTGATGAAGCAACGCATATTCGTTGACTTTTTGGACGACCTCTACGTATATGACGAAAAGACACAGAAAGAGAAAACATTCCATCGCCAGCGTCGTCGTTGGATGGCTGCACAGTTCAATTCGTTGTTTACCAATCTTCCCAAACTCATTCCGGCACTTGTGCAACGCAACTATGACTTGGCCGACAAGATTATCCAATGGATGCTTCTTCCGCGTATCCCTATGATTGGATTCATCCTCATCATGAGCATGGTCATGTTGTTTGTTGATTGGACTGCTGCCATCAAGTGGTGGTGCCTGTTCTTCCTTCTGTTGGGGACATTTGCCATGTGCATACCTGATAATCTGGTCAACGAAGATTTTGACCGGGCCATCAAGCGTACTCCACTTATGGCCGTAAAGATGGTGTTGAATGTATTCCGTCTGCGTGGATTGAAAAAGAAGTTTCTGCATACCGAACACACGATTACTACGGTTTCCCAATAATCCTCCCTCTATCAGATTATGAAAATAGCCATCGAAGCACAGCGAATATTCCGCAAGAACAAGCACGGAATGGACTTTGTAGCCTTAGAGTCTGTCCGTGAATTGCAGAAGTTGGACAAGACGAATGAATATTATATTCTTGTCAGCCCTGGTGAAGACCGTTGTCTGACAGAAACTCCCAACTTCCATATTGTAGAAATCAAGGTGCCAACTTATCCCCTATGGGAACAGATTGGTTTGCCCTTGGCTTTAAGGAAAATAAAGCCTGACCTGTTGCATTGCACCAGTAATACGGCACCGTTGTATTGCAACGTACCTTTGGTGCTGACGCTTCATGA
>CAZDAN010000025.1:5297-16600 GCA_964503565.1 uncultured Bacteroides sp. | reverse complement strand
CTGATTGTCAATGCTTTCATAACTTACTTTGTTAAAAGGTTTATAATTGATTTTTTGGTAAATATCAAAATGTTACGCTCAACAAAATGTTGAAATAGTCGCTGGCCAATATCGGTTAGATAGTAATATTTTCTATCAGGGCCTTTGCTTACTCGTTTGCTTTCATACGCAACAATCCCTAAATGCAGGAACTTACGTAAATTTCTATATAAACTTTGTTCCTCACAAGACATTGAACCTTCCGACATATTCTCGACAAATTCTTTTATTTCTTCTACACACTTATTACTCTCTTGCAATGCAAGAAATACCCAAAAGGTAAGTTGCCCCTTTTTATAAGTCTCTTCCCACGCATTAAGCAGTTCGTTTATCATTAAATCATTCTCCATAATGGTAGTATTCTTTATGTATTAAACAACTTGTATAATGCAAAAGTACTAATACTTTTTGAATCTACAAATAAAAGTCACAAAAAAATCGGTACGAGGTGATTTTTGCGAAGCAATACTATGTTTACAGCAAACACAAAATGCTTGTATTGTTCAATCTAATAGAAAGAGTGTAAAAGTGATGATGAAGTAATCAGATGATAGTGTACACTACGCACAGATAAGACGAAGTAATCTCCGCAACCAATCGCACACACACAGTTGGTTGCGGGGATTCTACAATTCTATTACTATTTTAATGACATCTTTTGATGAACTTCCTACGTAATTATATACAACTTTACCATTTATCCTGATTAGTTTTTCTTTAATGCCTGCAAGTTGTGGATTATTTTCCCAATTATTCTTCAAATTTTCCTCCATTGTTTTTCTTTGAAATTTCTGTAGTTGTTCAATGGTTGCGTAATCTTCATTTATTTCGTAAGTATAAACAAAACACTCTCCATCAAAGCTAACAGAATCTACGCGAGTCATTGCGTCAAATTGCTTACCAGCAATAAGTTTGTTTGTAATTTCCGCTTCAAATTTCAATGATTCCTTTACATTGTTTATTTCTTCACTATTTTCTCTTATTTCTAAATCTGCTGAATTCTGTTTTTCAGTAGAACCATTTGAGCACGAAGTCAATAAAACAAACGCTCCCATGATAAGAAAGAACATTTTTTTCATAAATTCATCAGCAGTTATATCCCATCGCTACGTCGGTTTAACTTAAATTCGTGTAATACCAATGCAAATATATATGAAATAAATGAAATATCGTGTTTTGATGAAGAAAAAAGTAACAATTCTAAAATTTTAGGCACGGATGACGCAGATTAAACGAGGTTTGTTGTATCAGGAAACCCGTGTCAATCCGTGTCTTCCGTGCCTAACAAATTACAAATTCACCTTCAATACCTTTCCGCTAAAACCATCGATGCGGGTGGTGACTTGGAGGGTGGGAGAGAGGGCGATGTCCTCTTTCTTGCCGGTCAGGATGTCGGTGGCTTTGAGGGATTCTTTCTCGGGGATTTCAAGGAAGTCGAAGACCTTAGAGCCATAGATGCTTACGGAGCAAGTAATCCTGATTTTTGGTAATGGCGTCCACTGTGTATCCTGAGTTTATACCGAACTCATGTCAAATACCTTATTTCAACTTATACACTCCACAAAACAGCTCTTTTTCACGCAGCCAGCTGTGTGAAAGGGGGGCTTATCTGCCACAAATATGGGCAAATTCACAGAATTGGCAATGCTTGGTGACAGTTGTCTGTGTGAAGCGTACGTGGGTAGAGAAGACTTCGGTGAGCAGTTTGTCGAACATCTCGCTGAACTCGCTACGCATGGGGGTGAAGTCTTCGACCGGTTGTTTACTCATCTTTACGGTAGGGGAGTAGTCCGCCGAAGCTGCTTTCTGTATGTAGAACAGAGCCGGTTCAATGGGGATGCCGGGTTTGAGGTCGGCCAGCAAGGTGGCATACAGAAAGGTTTGGAATATGTGGTAAGGACGATGCTCGGCGGTGGAATCGAAAAGTTGCGCCATGTCGCGAGCCTCTTGCACGGTGGTGCTTGTCTTGTAATCGACGATGCGCAGGATTCCGTTCTTCTCGTCCATACGGTCAATGCTTCCACCCAAGTTGATGGTAAAGGGGGCGATTCCATCCGAAGGTGTCACTTGAATAGTTTGCCTTACAGGATATTCGGCAGCGAGGAAACGGAAGGGAGCATGTTCGGCATCGCGACGAAGGAGCTGCTTGACATAGGCAGTGATGACTTCCTTGTTCAACAGTTGTAGTCCGTCGTACTCAGCATGTTGGTCAAGCGGTATCTGGAAGAACTCCTCTTTGAAAGCACGGTTTACGGTTTCACGCAATACAAGGTCATCTTTCAACAAATCCTCAACAGCTGTACGTGTTATCAGTCCGTCTTGTGTTTTCAGAATCTCTTTATAGATGATTTCGGTAGTTCGGTGAAAAATGTTTCCAAAGACGGAGGAGTCAATCTCGGTGGTTACTTCGTCGGCTTCGTAAAGGCGACAAGCGTAGCGCAGGTAGAACTTAAGCGGACAGTCGAGCCAGACGTTCAAGGCCGACGGTGACAAGTAACCTTTGCCTTGTGTACCAAACCGCTGACGCAGACGTTGGGCAATCTCTTCGTTTCCCTGCACTTCGATACCGGAATGTTGCATCATGCTTTGGCAGGGTTGCAAAGCATATCGGGCGAGGGTGGTAGCGGGGTGTTTCTCTATCAGATACTGCAACATGAAGCGCGACATCTCACCCCGATTCAATCCTTCGGAAGCGGTATTGTAGAGCATAGTTACCCGTTCGGCCCGTTGGATAAGCCGATAGAAGTAGTAGGCATAAACCGCATTCTTGTGTTCAATGGTTGTCATTCCAAAGGCTTTACGCAAATTGTAGGGTATGAACGACGAATCGCCCTCTTTCTTAGGCAACTGACCTTCATTGACACTGAGCATAAGAATGTTGCGAAAATCGAGATTACGAGTTTCGAGCACTCCCATTACTTGCAGCCCTATAGCCGGTTCGCCATGAAATGGAATGGACTGGGAAGCCAACAGGTTCTTCAGCAAACGTGCAAGAACAGGCAACGACACCGTGAGCAGTCCTTCGTCAATAAGACTCTTTAACCGGTTAACGAGTGTAAAACATTTGAACAGAGCCTCTTGTCCCAACTGTTTGTCGGCGGACTGTGTATCAGCATCGGTATTACGAAAGAGGGAAGCCACTTGATCAATAGCCATCAACAAATGGTCGAGACAAGCGATGCACGTATTGGCTCCTTCGGCAGGAAACAGGTGTGTGAGCACTTCATCGGCTTGCAACTCTGTGGGTAAGGGGAAGAAGCGGTTGCGCTCAGTCAACATTCTCTCCAACGATTCGGCCTGCGTTGAAAGGGCACGCACGTATGGATGTTTCAATACGGCCGACACATAGCGATAAGAATATCTGCCGGAACGTGTGTCGTACCCATCGGTATATAGGTCAACAAGCAAGGTGAGCAGGCTGTGTATGGGTGTACCGTTCAAGGGATAGCCCATGGTGATGTTCAGTGCTTTCACCCGGTCTTCAGGCAAAGCATGCAGCACGGCTTGCAACACCGCTTCGTTACACAACACTACGGCAGTTTCGTTTTCCCTTTCTGTCAGATTCTTTTCAAGCCATTGGGGAACATATCGGGCTTGGGCATTCTCGGTAGAGGCAGCTATGTAATCAATCTGCTTGGGCTGACACAAATTGCTAAAAAACAAGGTATCGGTAAGTTCGTTGGGAAAGTCGTGCAGGTTTCTGCGTATGAACTCACCCGCTTCATGCAATGGGTTTTCAACATATTGCAAGTCGTAATCCCAATAAAACATGGCTTTACCCATCGCCTGCAATTGGGCGAACAGATGATGTTCCACCTGATTGAGCACATTGAACCCTACGAAAACATATCGGTCGTAAGGCAAAGAGTCAAAGTCGGTATCGCCCTCAACCACATTGCGGTACAACATTCCTTCGTAAGCCTGTCCGTCGGCTTCAAGCGTCTCTTTGAAACGGTGGTAGATGTTGCCAAGCACATTCCATAGGGTAAGGAAGCGTTCCTTCAGTTCGGTCTCCTTTTCGATGGAGAAGTTATGGAAAAACAGGCGTAGTGCCTCTTCCTGTTCAGGTGTCAGATAACTATGGTCGTCCATCATACGACGCAGTTCCTTCAAGTTCTGAAACAACTGGCCGGCATTTACCCGATTCTTATCAAGATCGTCAAAGTCGGCAAGCAACATTTCACCCCAGAAGTAGAAGTTATCCAATGTTTCCTGTTCGTTCTCCGTCTCTTGGCAAAAGATGGTGTAGAGCGTACACACCAATCTTATAGGGTCGGCCACTTGCAAGGAAGTGAACTTGCGGAACAGTTCGCTGATAGTCATATACGCCGGTGTCCACACTGGTTTATCGGTACATTGCGACAACCATTGATTGAAGAAAAGCCCTGCACGCTTGTTGGGAAACACCACCGCTGTACGCGAAAGGTCTTGTCCCACTTTTTCATACAGGTCCTCGGCTACGACTTTCAGGAAGGGAATATTCATTGTTTCCATTGATTTACAGTTTTTCCTTTTTTTCATTAAACGACTTCCTCTATTTTCCCCTTATAGACATACCACAGGTAACCCTCCACTTGCGGATATCCCATACGACGAAGCAATTGCATGTATTCTTTCACTTGTGTGATGTGGTCGGGGTGTGGATTTCCAAACTTGAAATCAACCACCACCATTTGTTGATGGTCAGCCGAAAGCATTACACGATCGGGACGTCGCAAGTGGGTTTCACCATCCTTATGATAGATGATAGCCTGTTCATTGAAGAGTGTCCACTCAGATGTAAACCATCGGGAACCTTGCGGATGAGCCAACGCACGAACCACAATACGCTTCACATCGCCGACACTCATACTGCTTCCAAAAAGTCCCTCCATCTGCATTTGTTGCATCATGGGTTCTACATCGTCGGCAGTACGTATCTCGGAGAATATGCGGTGTAACAACCTGCCCTGACGAAGATAGAGCGATTGTTTGTCGTCCTCACCAACATCGCTACGTATAAAAGCATCCGAACGATTGCTCTGGCGAAATTCCAAAGGACGATTATGGCTTTCGAAAGCGACACCAATGTTTTCTGGACGCTGTACCAAAAGGTTGGTAACCTGCTTTCTATCCTTCTGACGTGGCAACAGGACACTACCTTGTTCAAAAGGAACCGCTTTGTCGAAATCAGCATCAAGTTCTTGCAATGTCTCTTGCATCAGAGTGGAGATGCTGAAACTTTTCTCCTTCTCTCCACCTCGTCCCATTACTATGAGATTGGCTGTAGCCCGTGTAAAGGCCACGTACAGAATATTCAGGTTGTCCACCCAAAGTTCAAGCCGTTCATTCAAGAAAGTATCGTGAAAGACAGATTTGTTCATCTCGTTTCCATACCTGACAGGCAACAAATCGAGGTGATTATAAGGTTCAACGGGAGCAGTACACCATACGGTTTGTCCCGGTCGTTCGTTCTCCATTTGCCAATTGGCAAAGGGGACAAGTACAGTGTGGAACTCCAATCCCTTGGAATTGTGAATGGAGAAAATACGCAATCCGTCAATGTCGCCCGAAGGAATAGTCTTGCTGCACAAGCGTTCGTCCCAATAACGAAGGAAACTGTCATAGTCGGCCGTATTGTTTTTCAGATATTCGGTCACCGCATCAAAGAAAGGCAACAGATAAGCCTCTTCGCCCTTCCGCAGATGAAGGCCGAACAAGGTAACAAGACGCTCCAACAACTCGTAAAGCGGAAGACAGCGCAAAGCCTCCACTTCATTGATAAAAGCACTGGGCAAGTATTCGTCCAAACGCTTATCCTCCAACTGCTCCCAACGGAAAGGTTCGCTGCTTGTATGACACAAAGTGACCAAGTGGGCACGTGCAATCAAATCATTGGGACGGGCCAAGACACGGACAGCCTGTATCAATGTATGAAGTGCCGGCGATGCATCCATGCGATAGGCTTCATTCGACACCACATTGATATGGGGTAAAACAGTTTTGAAATAATCGGCTATCAAGGGGATGAACTTGTTCTTGCGCACAAGTATGGCAATATCCTTGGCCCGAAGTCCCTTAGCAAGCAAAGAATCCACTTCGCTTGCCAAAGCTTGAAGAGTTGCCTTTTCAAAACTGAGTTCGTCAGTCTCCATAGGAAAACAAACTTTCACATATCCTTGTCCGCCCGACTTGCCTTCAGGGAAGGCTTGACACACATCACTGTAAGCACTCAATAATGAAGTACAATCAGTCTGTTGGTCTTCACGATGCTTCCGATTAAGCACCTGTGTGGCAGCTGTAAAGAAGCTGTTGTTAAAGTTGATTATCTGCTCTTCGCTCCGTCGGTTCACCGTCAGGCTTTTCTCTACAATAGGGAAAGAATCGAGTTTTCCGCACAAACCATTCAATATCCCCCAATCGCCACTGCGCCATCGATAGATAGCCTGTTTCACATCACCCACAATCAAACTGTCGGATCCTTGTGAAAGTCCTTCAACAAGCAACATACGGAAGTTTTTCCATTGCAAGCGTGAAGTGTCCTGAAACTCGTCAATCATCACATGACGAATGTTGGCACCAATCTTTTCGAACACAAAGGACGAGTCGCTATCCTGAACCAACTGACGTAGCAGAATGTTTGTTTCGGCCAATAGGAAACGGTTCTTATGCTCGTTCTGTTTATGTACCTCTTCATCGATAGCTGCCAACAGACTCACTTTATTTATATGTTCTAATGAAAGACGGCACGAGTTGATGGTGTGTATGGCTTGCGGACGTATCTGCTCAGCTTTGATAAGCAGAGCTTGCATCTGCAACAGAAATGTATCGTCGTTCAATGCATCGTGACATTTCTTGGAACGCCATTCATTGATGTCGAGCAAGCATTTTTCTACCGTTGCATTACGGATATTCTTGTCATCATACTTCTTGTCACGCAACTTGCGGAAATAGTTACCTATACCACGTACTCCACTTTTGAATACTGTATAATCCAATCCGCGTACCTCCAGTTGGTGGAAAAAAGTATCGGTCACCTCCTGCAACGGCTTTTCGGCCTGCTTCTGTGTAGCCTTGAGCAATTTCTTATAAGTGGGAATGAAGTCCTTATCGCGCAACTTGGCATGCAGATTAGTACGCTTCTCCATAAACTCTTCACGGAAGATGTCGCGTCCGAAATCCTTGACGGAGTCTATCACCTTCCATGTCTTGTCCTCTGCTATCAGTTCTTCGATATACTTCAACAGATGGGCAAACACGGGCGAGTTCACATTCAGACGTTCAATCAGTGTATCTACGGCATTGTCAAGTACCGTGGTGGTATCCAGTTCAATGTTCATACCGGCACCCAATCCGAGTTCACGTGCCAGGTTTCGCATCACCGTCTGAAAGAACGAATCGATGGTAGTCACCTGAAACCGACTATAATCATGTATCAACTTGACAAGTGATTCACCAGCACGCTGGCGTACCATCTCGGGCGACATACCCAATTCGTCACAAATCTTTTGCAGATAAGCTTGTGAATCTTTGTCACCGATGGCAATACCGTACAGTTGGCTTAGGATGCGTTCTTTCATTTCCCCCGTAGCCTTGTTGGTAAAGGTCACAGCAAGGATGTTGCGATAAGCCACCGGATTTTGTATCAGCAGCTTTATGTATTCTACGGCCAACGTAAAGGTCTTTCCTGAACCGGCCGATGCTTTATAGACAAGGAGCGAAGCCACTTTTTGAATTATGAAATTAAATTATTAACTATGGCTATGGCTGTTCGCTATTCAATGCGCTACGACGGCAAAATAGCCATCAGCTATTGCCATCAGCCATTGTCAACTATAGAGGAATCGCTTGATACTCTTCTTTGCCGTTTTCTCAAACTCTTCGGGATGCAGTTTCACCCTTGCAATCTGCGAATAGACAGGCAATTCCTTGTTCAGTTGTTCACGGTTTTCTTCCATCACACGTTCAAGGTCGGCTTGGCTGAACCCATGTGCAAAGGCATCATCGCCATCGGGATAGACGAGAGCCACCAACTTGTCTTGCTGAAGCACAATAAGAGACTCAGAGACGTATGGCATGTTGTTCAGCTTCGATTCTATCTCTTCGGGATAGATATTCTGTCCCGATGCTGTAAGCAACATGTTTTTACATCTTCCTTTGATGTAGAAGTGTCCGTCGGCATCCATTACAGCCATATCACCGGTGTGAAGCCATCCGTCACGGTCAATGACTTGTGCCGTGGCATCGGGATTCTTGTAATACCCTGTCATGAGGTTCATACCACGACACACAAGTTCACCAGGAATATTTGCCGGGTCGGCACTCAACACCTTCACTTCCATATTATCGGCGGCCATACCACACGAACCAAGGCGATGTTCGTCAAAACGTTCGTGACAAATGATAGGACCACACTCGGTCATTCCATAAGCCAGTGTATAGGGGAAGTCTATGCTCTTTACAAAGGACTCGACTTCAGCATTGAAGGGAGCGCCACCTATAATAATTTCGATAAAGTTGCCACCAAACACTTCGATGGCTTCACGGCGGATGTGTGCCTTGGCATGGTCATTGATAATGGGCAACTTCAGCATCAGTTTGCCAAGGTTCGTATTGACGCGTGGGAGAATGTTCTTCTTGAAAATCTTCTCCACAACCAAGGGTACGCACGAAATGACGCGTGGTTTGATTTCAGCAAACGATTCGGCAATGATTTTAGGGGAAGGCATACGGGTAAGAAACCACAAGTGTGCACCGGAAGTGATACCATACAGGAAGTCGAACACCATACCAAAAACATGCCCCATAGGAAGCATGGAGACAATGCTGTCGCCGGCCTTGATGCCTATCATACGACGACAATAATTGACATTGGACAACAAACTGCGATAAGGCAACATCACACCCTTGCTATACCCTGTAGTACCCGAAGTATAGTTGATGAGTGCCAGTTCTTCTGATTCTTCACGACGCCAATGGATATCTTGGCTAAGGAAGCGGCAAGGATATTTCTGACCGAACAACTCATTCAAATGTTCGCGTGCATAAGTCAATTTCTCCGAACGGCTTACAAGCAGCGTAAAGTCCTTCAGTGATACAATACCCTCCAAAGCTGGCATCTGACGCTCATCCAGATTCTCCCACACTTGATCACCCACAAACAAGAATCGTGCCTCACTATGGTTCACAATGTTGTGCACATTATCAGACTTGAATTCGTGCAGAATGGGTACAACCACTGCACCATACGTCATCACACTCAGAAAAGCGACACACCAATTTGCGCTGTTACGTCCGCAAATGGCAATCTTGTCACCCGGCTGAATATCTATCTGCTCCAAAATAGAGTGAATTTTCTCTATCTTTCTTGCCACATCTTTATATTGTAAGGTCGTACCTTTATAGTCGGTCAAAGCCTTCTTGTCCCAATTTTCGACAATGCTTCGTTCTATCAATTCAATGAAACTTTGTGTCATAAAATCCAGTTATTTTGCACACTTCTCGGTTTTTTGTGCACAAATATACATATTGAATGGGGTTTTATAAGGGATTAGAACGATTTTTTTAATTAAATTAACACTAAAAACCAAACTTTATGCAGAACTTTGCAACCGATTTGATAAAAGTAAGTAATGTTATGAATAAACTGAAATTAAAAGCCGCTTTATTTGATTTCGATGGTACATTGGTTGACACCGAACCGCAGTACAGTATATTCTGGGGAGAACAGGGTAGGAGATACCACCCCGGAATAGCAGACTTTGACCGCCTTATAAAGGGACAGACCTTAGAACAAATATTCAACGGACACTTTTCCCACATACCCGAGGTACAAAGCCGCATAGTGGAAGAACTGAACGAATTTGAGAAAACAATGCAATTCCGTTACATATCCGGTGCAAAGGAATATGTGGCACTGCTACATAACCAAGGAGTGAAGACTGCTATTGTCACCAGTTCAAACAATCTGAAGATGGAAAATGCCTTTGCCTCGCTGCCCGAGCTGAAGGAGTTGTTTGACCTCATACTGACGGCCGACATGTTCACCCGCTCGAAACCCGACCCAGATTGTTTCCTGACGGCAGCATCATTGTTGGGATGCAAACCCGAAGAGTGTACCGTGTTCGAAGACTCGTTACACGGACTTCAAGCCGGACGTAGCGCAGGTTGCCGGGTTATAGCCTTGGCCACTACGCTGACAGCCGAACGCATTGCACCATTAGCCGACGAAGTATGGAAGGACTTTACCGCAGCTGTATAATTTTGCCAACAGTCGCTATAAAATTCCTTATAAACTCGTAATAGAAAAAGATAAAACAAGAAAAAAAAAAAATAATAATAACCCTTTAAAAAAACAGCTGACATGGCAGGATATATTTCTGACGACAACCGTAAGGTGACGACTCACCGATTGACTGAAATGAAGAAGCGTGGCGAAAAGATTTCCATGCTCACCTCGTATGACTACACCACCGCACAAATTGTTGACGGTGCAGGCATCGATGTAATTCTTGTAGGAGACTCTGCTTCGAACGTAATGGCAGGAAACGTCACCACACTCCCCATCACACTTGACCAAATGATATACCACGGCAAGTCCGTAGTGCGCGGTGTAAAGCGTGCTTTGGTAGTAGTGGACATGCCCTTTGGTTCTTACCAAGGAAACGAACTGGAAGGCCTCTCATCAGCCATCCGCATCATGAAAGAGAGCCACGCCGATGCACTGAAACTGGAAGGCGGTGAAGAAATCATACCCACCGTGAAACGCATCATCTCGGCCGGCATACCAGTGATGGGACACTTGGGACTGATGCCACAATCCATCAACAAATATGGAACCTACACCGTGCGCGCCAAAGAAGAAGGCGAAGCCGAAAAACTGGTGCGCGACGCACACTTGTTGGAAGAAGCCGGATGCTTTGCCATCGTACTCGAAAAGATTCC
The DNA here is from genome assembly GCA_964503565.1 of uncultured Bacteroides sp. GTDB lineage: Bacteria > Bacteroidota > Bacteroidia > Bacteroidales > Bacteroidaceae > Phocaeicola_A. The sequence continues at coordinate 5,638 of CAZDAN010000025.1, read as the reverse complement.
AGCCGAATTGGCTACCCGCGTAGCAAATGAACTGACAATACCCATTATCGGTATCGGAGCCGGAGGTGGAGTAGATGGACAAGTGTTGGTCGTAACTGACATGCTGGGTATGACAAACGGGTTCCGTCCGCGTTTCCTCCGTCTCTATGCCGACCTTCACGAACAGATGACAAGTGCCATCGGACGATACGTAGAAGATGTAAAAAGCGGTGACTTCCCCAATGCGAAGGAACAATATTGACATATACAAATAATAGGATAAGAGACAAGAAAAGATACAAACCAGGTTTGAATGCCATTCATTCCTACAATGAATGGCATTCATTCCAAGTCTGTATGTG
>CAZDAN010000025.1:0-5197 GCA_964503565.1 uncultured Bacteroides sp. | reverse complement strand
TGTATGTGGTTCATTCAAGAAATGTCAGCCAACGTGGCCTTGCGTATTGTAAAGATAGTGAATAATGACTTTCTGAAATTCTAAACCCAAAACTTCAAAAACGAGCGGCAAACGGGGTTCGAACCCGCGACCCTCAGCTTGGGAAGCTGATGCTCTACCAACTGAGCTACTGCCGCATTCTTGACTTTTGGGAGGCAAAATTACAAAAGAAAGAGGAACAGACAAGCAATTTCTGTCGTTTTTTTATCGTTTCAAGTCCTTTTTAAGTTATTTTTAATTATTTTGTCCGTCTTTCTGCCCCGAAAGGCGTATCTTTGTCGGCCAGAAACATGACTATCATTGAATATTGGAAGATAAATTGAATAAAGGAATATGAAGAAACTTGCATTGATAACCCTGATGATGATGGGAACAACATGTGCCTGGTCACAAGCCGAACTGACATTTGAAAAGACCACGCACGACTTTGGCACATTTTCCGAAGATGACCCGGTAGTGACCACCACATTCAAGTTCAAGAACACAGGCGACACACCACTCATTATTCATCAGGCAATAGCCTCATGTGGATGCACAGCGCCCCAATACACCCAAGAACCCATCAAACCGGGTGGAAAAGGTGAAATAAAGGTGACCTACAACGGTGCCGGACGCTTTCCCGGCAAGTTCCGAAAGACCATTACAATACACAGTAATGCCGAAAACGATTTGGTACGCCTCTACATCAAGGGAAACATGAACCCGAAAGCCATTGACTTGGAAGAAGCTGTAGAAAAAGCAGAAGCACTGAAAGCAAAGGATGAGGAGCCAAAGACAAAGGACGAAGAACAGAAAACAAAAGAGTAACACCATGCCAGCAAGACATTTGGCTTCAACTCATCAAACTTCAGAACAAAGTGGTAACTCCTCTAATTTCTGAAAGCCAAGACCTGCACAATTTAAGCAATATATAAAAAAAGAGAGAGAATCTGTTTATACAGAATCCCTCTCCATTTATTTTTCCGCCGACAAGTATTTTATCCCAAATACTTCAGCAGTATTTTACTTCCGGGGTCATTCTTGATTTTGCGAAGTGACTTTTCCTTAATCTGACGCACACGCTCGCGTGTAAGCCCAAGAAGATCACCAATCTCTTCCAACGACTTCTCATGACAACCAATACCAAAGGACATTACAATAACCTTCTTCTCGCGATCTTTCAACACGGCTGAAAGGATATTGTCCAATTCTGAACAGAGCGATTCCTTATCCATCGGACTATCAGTATGCGGTGCATCTTCGTTGGTAAGCACATCCAACAGACAATTCTCCTCTCCATCCTGAAAAGGTGCATCCACAGACACCTGACGACCACTCACACGAAGTACTTCGGAAATCTTGTCCTCCTCGATATTCAACTCTTCAGCCAGCTCGGCCACAGAAGGACGACGCTCGTTTTCCTGTTCAAACTTGGAGAGCACTTTATTGATCTTGTTTACCGAACCTACTTGGTTAAGCGGCAGACGTACAATACGCGACTGTTCAGCCAAAGCCTGCAGAATAGACTGACGAATCCACCACACCGCGTAACTGATAAACTTGAATCCGCGGGTTTCATCGAACTTCTGGGCAGCCTTGATGAGTCCAATATTACCTTCGTTGATAAGATCCTGCAAACTCAATCCTTGGTTTTGATACTGCTTGGCTACCGACACGACAAAACGCAAATTGGCCTTGGTCAATTTCTCCAATGCCTGTTGGTCACCTTGGCGGATACGTTGCGCCAACTCTACCTCTTCCTCAACAGAAACTAATTCTTCCTTACCAATCTCCAGCAAATATTTATCCAATGCCTCGCTGCTACGATTGGTAATACTTTTCGTGATTTTAAGTTGTCTCATTATCCAAAATCGATTTTGAAATGCAAAGGTACGAAATAATTCTGAATAAAGATTATACTTTCATGAAAAAAAATAAAAAAGTTTCCTTCAATCCCTATTCATCACCTTCGCCTTCGCGCAAAATAATAGTGGTCGCTCCAATGGTAATAATGTCTCCATCAACAATACGTACACGGTCTTTAGAACCCAAAATCTCATTCATTATGAAGGTACCCGTATTACTTAACCCATCACGTAAGGTATAGATAAGTTTTCCCTGCTTGTTCCGGCTCACATTGATGATACAATGATGACGATCCATACTGGGATCAGCCGTTTCAATAGGAACAGCTATGACCGTTCCCTGATTCCGCCGTCCGATAGTATTGTCACCTTCGTAGAGAGGCAACACCTGTTTATATCCGAAAACATTCTCCACTACAACAATGCTTCCACATGCCTGACGATTCTCCTGTTCATCAATCTTCTCCTCTTTGCGTGTCGCTTTCAACTTCGAAACACCGATACGGATACCGAACTGTTTCTTGCAATCGGGACAAACGAATACCAACGATTGACCATCGGCATACTGCGTTTCATCGAATGTAATGAAATTCTCACATTTGGGACATCTTACTCGCTTCATTCTATTCTTATCTTCTTGTCTTCAACACCCATGCATCCTTGAACAAGGTATTCTGCTTCAGTTCGTTCACCTTACTATATGCCTCCGTTTCGGTATCATAAGCCTTCAAAGCGATACGGAAACGTCCGCCACCTTTTATCAGGAATGCACCCGGAAATCCTTTGGCCGCAAATCCATCAATAGCCGCCTGTGCATCGCTTTCTGCCGTCACACTGGCTACTATTATATTATAGGAAGCACCTTTCTTTTGTGGTTTGGCTACTTCTGAAGCTGATTTCTCAACAGCTTTCACTGCCGGCTTCTCAACCACAGGCTTCGTAACCGGTTTCTCAACCACGCTCTCTTTCACCGTCTCCACGTTCTTTACGACTTTAGCCTTTATATCCTCAGTCTTTGCCTCTTTTGTCACAGGTATTTCTGTTACTTTCTCTGTCGAAGCCACAGTTTTCGGGACTTCAACCTTCAAAGCCTCAGTCTTTACCACATCCTTCTTTGCCAAAACAGGCTTTTCAGTCTTTTTGGCTACAGGAGCTTTAACCTCGGCCGGAACTTCCATCAAAGTAGTCAATACCGATTCCTTCTTCACCTGATCGAATACACTGATATTCCCCAATGAAGCATAATTTTCCTCTTCAATATAAGTATTGTCCACCGGTGTCGAAAGGAAGAAGAAGAGCATCACTGCTGCAGCAACACTCACAGCATTGGCAATCCATTCGTGACGTATCTTGATGGTAATTGTCCGATTCTTATTCTCGATGACAGGTATTTCGTCACTCTCTCTTTCCGTTTCCTCTTCCACCTTAGGCAGTTTTTTGTACTCCTTTTCCAATACAGCCAAAGGCTTCATTTTCAAGGCACCCAATCCATAGAATGCCGGTGTAATGACTCCATCTTCTGTAGGATCAAAATGATACTCTCCCACAATAGTCCGCCTCAGCACACCTATACCATGCAGTTCCACCAAACCCTCCTTGTACAATTCCTCACTCAAACGGTCAATAGCCGCTTCAGCCAATCGGGTAGCCTCGGGATAAGTGGCATCGTGTGTCAACATATACGACTGCACAAGCAAGCCGTCGTTGATTTTCAGTTGCGGATTGAACCCAATAGTGCGATAAGGAGGCAACATAGTCTGTTCCTCTTCTACCCATCGGGCAGGGGTATGATTGGTCACGAAACCACCGAAATGAGGCAGTATCACACAATCATTATCAATCAGCAACGCTTCGATGTGTCTTGTCAGTTCTTTCATTGTATCTCCTTTCAAAACCAAGGTTTTAGCGCGAATCCACCTCATCAACACGAAGTGCCACGCTATTTTACCTTGCAAAGGTAGGTTTAATATTTGATATTTGAAAACATTTTCCCCGATATTTTTTTGGAAAAGGAATCTTATTATCCCCCAAAACCACACCGCCCCACGAATCACTTCGTAGGGCGGCGTAGCGTTTTCAGCTGTAAATGAACTTAAAACTGTGTGGTTTACGTAACAATTTATATTTTATGACTAACTAACTTTTTCTCTGTACCATTATTCTTTTTTCACGGTGCAAAGGTACAGCATTGTTGCCATGTACGCAATCCCCAAATCATGGTATTTCCCCGAAGGAGGAATAGCGATATGTAGGTATTACAACCAACGGCGACGGCGAAAAATCCAAATGATGGTTCCACTGACAAGAATGGAAAAGGCCAATACTTCATAGAACCCCAAAGGGTTATCTTCCAATCCATTCTTCAAATTCATACCATAAAGGCTGGCAATGAGCGTGGGAAACATGAGGACGATGCTGACGGAGGTCATCAGTCGCATCACGGTGTTCATGTTGTTGTTGATCACACTGGCATAAGTGTTGACGGCACTCTCAAGAATGTTGCTATATATGTGTGCACTTTCCCGCGCCTGCTTCATCTCGATGTTGACATCCTCAATCAGTTCGGCATCCAGTTCATCGACGGGCAGCTTGAACTTCACCTGCGAGAGGAGGGTCTCGTTTCCACGGATGGAGTTCATGAAGTAGGTCAGTGAGTTCTGCAACGAGCTGAGGTTGATGAGGTCTTCATTGTCGATGCTCTTGTCGAGGTCGCGCTTGGCTTCTTCGATTTCGTAGTTAATCTTCTTCAGGAACTTCAGATACCACACGGAGGAGGAGAGGAAGAGCCGGAAGGTCATATCCACGGAGTCGGTAAATCCCTTCCCTTTACGCTGATAGTGGCCAAGAAAGTCATTCATCATCTTGGTAATATAGTAACAGACAGTGATGCAGATGTCTTTCTTGAGGATGATACCCAGCGGTACAGTGGTATATGGCGAGCGCGACGCCCCTTTTGTGGGGTTCATATAGGGCACACGGAGGATAATCATAGTCCATCCGTCTTCGGTCTCTACACGCGAACGCTCGTCCACGTCGGCAATGTCCGACAGGAAATAGTCAGGCACCTGCAATTCGTTAATCAGGTAGTCGGCATCTTCCTCCGAAGGACTTGTCACCTGTATCCAGCAGTTTGACTCCCACTTTTCCAGCGGTTCGATTTGCGGTTTAATTTTCCAGAATGCACGCATACATTTCTCTTTTTTGCCCCGTCTGCACACGTCAGCCGGGAGCGGTTTGCAAGTTTGTTTTATATGGTCTCTCTTGCCCCGTAACATTTAAAAGGTGGCATCCTGTGGATAACCATCCTTACGTGA
>CAZDAN010000024.1:0-16876 GCA_964503565.1 uncultured Bacteroides sp. | reverse complement strand
CACCGTTCAGACCGAGAATCAATACAGGTTCGGCCGGTCCGGCCTCTTTCACACGCTGGTTGCGCTCGTTGAACATAGCCTTAATCTTACCGTAGTGTGTACCGGCCAACACGATGTCGCCCACACGGAGTGTACCGTTCGACACGAGCACCGTGGCCACATAACCGCGTCCCTTATCCAATGATGATTCGATGATGGAACCCGTAGCCTTGCGGTCGGGGTTGGCCTTCAGTTCCAACATTTCAGCCTCCAGCAATACCTTCTCGAGGAGTTCTTCCACACCGAGTCCCTGCTTGGCCGAGATGTCCTGGCTCTGGTACTTGCCGCCCCACTCCTCCACGAGGAAGTTCATGGCAGCCAGTTCCTCCTTAATCTTGTCGGGATTGGCGGCAGGCTTGTCCACCTTGTTGATGGCAAACACGATAGGCACTCCGGCAGCCATGGCATGGTTGATGGCCTCCTTGGTCTGCGGCATCACGCTGTCGTCGGCCGCCACGATGATTATGGCAATATCCGTAGCCTTGGCACCACGGGCACGCATGGCGGTAAACGCTTCGTGACCGGGGGTATCCAAGAAGGTAATGTTTCGTCCGTCTTCCAACGTCACGTGGTAAGCACCGATGTGCTGGGTGATACCTCCGGCCTCGCCGGCAATCACGTTGGCCTTACGGATATAGTCGAGCAACGAAGTCTTACCGTGGTCAACGTGTCCCATCACCGTCACAATCGGTGCACGGGGTTGAAGGTCTTCTTCACGGTCCTCCTCTTCGGTGATGGCCTCAGCCACCTCGGCACTCACATATTCTGTCTGGAAACCGAACTCCTCGGCCACCATATCAATGGTTTCAGCATCGAGGCGCTGGTTGATGGACACCATGATACCTATGCTCATGCAGGTACCGATAACCTTTGTCACAGGCACATCCATCATATTGGCAAGCTCATTGGCAGTCACAAACTCGGTGAGTTTGAGCACTTTGCTATCCAATTCCTCCTGCATTTCCAACTCCATCTGGCGGTTGAAGGCATTTTCGCGTTTCTCCTTGCGGAACTTGGCACCCTTGTTCTTGCCCTTGGATGTCAAGCGTGCAAGAGTCTCTTTCACCTGCTTTGCCACATCCTCGTCGCTCACTTCAGCCTTCACGACCGGTTGCTTCTTGTTACGCTCGCGGTCTTTACGCTTGCGGTCGCTCTTGTCGGCAGGAGCCGCACCGGGGAAGCCTACGCCACCACCATTGTTCTGCTTCTTCTCGGTCTGACGGGAAGCATAGCCGGCATTGGCACCTTCCTTAGCTATATCGACACGTTCCTTATTGATGCGGTTGCGTTTTTTCTTCTTCTTGGCTTCGTCGCCATTTCCGGCCTCGCCATCCTTGCGGATTTCCTTCATGATGGAATCCTTCAGCTGCTTACGCTGCTCCTGACGCTGACGATCCTTGGCTTCGCGCTCTTTCTTGCGTTCCTCCTTCGACTTCTTCTTCGGGCGGGTAGATTGGTTCAAGGCGGCCAAGTCAATCTGACCGACCACATTGATTTTAGATACAAACTCCGGAGTGCGCAGCTTGAAGACATCCTCTTCTTTCTTCTCAGCAGCCATTGTTTCAGAGGCCGCTTTCACTTCAGGAACCGGAATCTCCTTCACCACGTTCTCCACGGGTTCTGCCTTGGAAGCTTCTGCGACAGGCGCCTTCTCCACAGATTCAGTCTCCTTCACTACCGGCTTCTTCTCCTCTTCATTTTTCTCTGACGAGGGAGATTTTTTTCCCAAGTTATCCAAATCTATTTTCCCTACGGGCTTGAATTTGGGTTTCAGTTCATCCGATACGCCCAAGCGCACCATCTCTTTCGGTTTCTTTTCAGCAGGCTTCTCTTCCTTTGTCTTCTTCTGCCATTCGCGAGCGGCAGGCTTCATCGGTTTGCCGCGCAATGCATCGTCCTTACCAAATTCTTTGACAAGGGCATCATACTGTTCATCGGTTATCTTTGCATTGGAGTCGGCCTCCACGGTACCGTACCCCTTCTTTTGCAGGAACTCGACAGCCGTCGATACTCCCACATTCAATTCTCTTATTACTTTACTCAGTCTTACAGCCATAATTATTCTTCAAACTCCGATCTCAATATCTCTAACATTTCATCCACGGTATCCTCTTCGAGGTCAGCTTTCTCAATAAGCATTTCACGCGGAGCGTTCAGTACACCCTTAGCGGTGTCGATACCCAATTTCTTGACGGCATCGATTACCCAATCATCAATCTCGTCGCGAAATTCGTCGAGCATGATGTCCTCTTCACCTTCGCCCTCTTCCAGTTCGCGGAAGACATCAATTGTATATTCGGTGAGCATACTTGCCAACTTGATGTTCATACCCTGCTTACCAATGGCCAATGAAACCTCTTCGGGACGCAAGTACACCTCTGCCTTGTGATTTTCTGTATCCAGTTCCAAGGTACTCACCTTAGCAGGGCTGAGGGCACGCTTGATAAAGAGTTCGATGTTGCTGGTGAAGGGGATAACATCGATATTCTCGTTGCGCAACTCGCGAACAATGCCACGGATACGTGAACCTTGCACACCCACACAAGCTCCTACCGGATCGATGCGGTCGTCGTAAGACTCTACGGCAATCTTGGCACGTTCTCCGGGGATGCGGGCAATTCGGCGCACCGTGATGAGACCATCGTTGATTTCAGGCACTTCATTCTCCAACAGACGTTGCAGGAACACAGGTGATGTACGGCTCAAATAGATTTTAGGATTGTTGTTCGTGTTATCCACACGGGCAATGACGGCACGCACCGCTTCGCCCTTGCGATAGAAATCCGAAGGAATCTGCTCAGCCTTTGGCAAAAGCAATTCATTACCTTCATCATCCAACAACAGGATTTCCTTTTTCCATATCTGATACACTTCTGCACTGATGATAGTGCCTACCTTATCTATATATTTATTATAAAGGCTATCTTTCTCCAGCTCAAGGATTTTAGCAGCCAATGTCTGACGCAAGTTCAAGATGGCACGACGACCGAACTTCTCAAAGAACACCTCGTCGGTCACCTCTTCGCCCACCTCGTATGACTCATCAATCTTCTGCGCTTCACTCAACGAAATCTGCATATTGGGATTCACCAGATTTTCATCGGCAACCACCTCACGGTTACGCCAGATTTCAAAGTCTCCCTTATCGGGATTTACAATCACATCATAGTTCTCATCCGTACCGAACATCTTGGCAATTACGCTGCGGAAGCTCTCCTCCAGCACACTCACCATGGTTGTTCTGTCAATGTTCTTCGTCTCTTTAAATTCCGAGAACGTATCAATCAAACTGATTGTTTCTGCTTTCTTGGCCATAATGTCTTATTTGAAGCTTATTAAGTATTTAGTATATTTTATTTCATCGTAACTGAAGGTCACATCCTCGTCCACCATCTTGGGACGCTTCTCACCTTCCAATTTCACTTTCTTACTGATGGTCACGGTGAAGTGCGTTTCGTCCGCCTCCTTCAGTATGCCGACCAACTTACGGCCATCGGCCACCAACACCTCAACCTCCAAACCGATGTGGTTGATGTATTGTTGCAACACCTTGAATGGTTGTCCGATACCGGCCGAACCGACTTCCAGTTCAAAATCTTCCTGCTCGCGATCGAGTTTCGATTCAATGAAACGGCTCAGTTCTACACAATCTTCAATCCACACTCCCTCGGCATGGTCAATCTCCACCACAATGCGATTATCCGGAGTTACGGTCACATCCACTAAGAAATAGTCTTTCTCATCCAGCCATTCTTCTACCAATTGGCTTACTACGCTCTTTTCTATCATGCGTGTCTTGTAATAAAAATAAAAGTGGGGCCTTGTCAAGCCCCACACACAATCATCATTTCGAGTGCAAATATACAAATAAACTGAAGAACCACCAATTATTCTCAAAAAAAAGCGTACTTTTGCCGCATAAAATGCAAAAAACATGAGAAAAAAAGCTCAAAAAGCCAACAAACAGCTCCTCATGGGCACAGCGACCATGGCTATCGCCGTAATGGCCGTAGTATCCATTTTCATCTACCTTTGCCAACCTTACATCCATTCAGGAGCGAAGAAGACCCAGCCAACCGACCTTTATCAGATTGAGTTCGCCAAAGGATTCGCCGGAGATTCGGCTTTGGTCTATCTGAACGACAGCCTTGTTTGGGACGATCTCGTACCAACCGACACCACCGCCTTGCGCATTCATCGTTTTGCTGACGAAAACACCTTGATGGTAAGCCGTTCGCGTGAAGAGGCTGTTTCTATCTTCAACATTGAAGAGAAAGCCGGACGCCTCATCTTGCGCAAGAGCAAAGGCGTAGTGTCAATGACAACACTTCATTGGTAAAAGCAATACTTTTACTTATTATTCACGGCGAAAACGGAGGCATAGCGAACGCTATCGCCCAACACCTCAAGTGCCTTGTCCAAATCTGGATCTTTTTTCAATTGCTGGATGATGACGCCCCGTTGGAAATAGTATCGCTTCACTATCTCGGCCGCAATCAAAGGCTTGATATCCTCCGCAAAACGGTCAAGTTCGGCTTCGAGGTTATGCTCCAGTTTCTTTTCCAAGGCATCAAATTCAGCCTTTGCGCCCTCCAAATATCCTTCAAATCCGGCAATCTCCTTCAGTTTCTTCAAGGCGCTTTCGCTTTGGCGGTCGTACTTGAATCCACTCTCTACCACCTTTTTCTTGAAGGCTGCATAGTCCTCATCCGTAATGACAAACTCCTGAGGCGAAGCGATTGTATCGTGTGCACGGGCATAATCGGTGCCATACTCCAACAATACATCATCGTTCATCAGATAATAGAGCAAGTTGGTCTGTTCCTCCACTTTCACCTCCACATCGGGACGAATGCCTCCTCCGTCTCTCACCTCACGGCCGGCGGCGGTATAAAAGACATTGGTCAGGCTATCCGGTGTACGAACAGCACGTCCTGACGCATCGCGATGCTGATAGTCAAGCGCCTGAATGCATCGTCCACTGGGAATATAATACTTCGAAGTCGTCACTTTCAGCTGGCCATTATAAGGCAAATCACGAGGTATCTGAACCAAGCCCTTGCCATAGGTGCGCGCACCCACGATGACGGCACGGTCGAGGTCTTGCAACGAACCGGCCACAATCTCTGAAGCTGAAGCTGAAGCCCCATCGACCAAGACGGCTAAAGGAATCTCCGCGTCAAGAGGTTCACGGGTTGACTTGTAAACATGACACGCCTGACGAAGTTTTCCCTTGGTTGAAATCAACTCCAATCCTTTGGGTACAAACAAGTTGACAATCTCCACGGCCTCCTTCAACGAACCGCCCCCATTGCTACGCAGGTCGAGCACCAACTCCGTCGCCCCCTGCTCCTTCAAACCAATGACCGCGCGTCGCACGTCACGTGCGCAATTGTCTGTAAAACTGGTCAGTTGGATATATCCGGTAGTTCCGTTGGGCAACATTCCATAATAAGGCACCGAAGGTGTCTGAATATTGCGGCGTGTAATCCTGAACTCCAATGGATTGGCCTCGCCCGGACGCTCCACTTTCAACACAAAGGTCGTACCTGCTTCGCCACGCAACATCTCGCTCACCTTGTCAGTCATCAGCCCCTTCACATCCTTTCCGTCAATCTCCAGGATAATGTCGCCCGCCTTCAATCCTGCTTCCGATGCCGGCGTCCCTTCGTAAGGTTCAAAAATCACCACCCGGTCGCGTTTCTTGTAATAACGAATGACAGAGCCTATGCCCGCATACTTTCCGGTTATCATCTGCTTGAAATCATCCAAGTCATCCTCGGGATAATACTCCGTGTAGGGGTCAATCTCCTCCAACATGGCATCAATGCCCGCCCTTATCACCTTCTGAGGGTCAATCGTATCTACATAAAACATGTCCAGCTCCTTATACACCGAGTTGAACACATCCAGATTCTTGGACACTTGAAAATTATGGTTGTCGCGCTTGAAGCCTGCCCAACAGAGGCAAAGCACCACCGCGGCCACAATGACTATTGTGTTGTTCTTCTTCATACCTTAATATCTATTATATGCAGGTTCTATCTGTTCAAACTGCAAAATTAGCGAAACATTCGCAAATAGAAGCATATATGAGAAACATTTAACTTTATTTGGTAAGGAATTGTTTTTTGCATTCAAAGGAAGTCTGTAAACTTTTCACCATGCGCCGCGTAAAGATTCTGAAAAAGCACATCCCACCGCGGACATCAGCCTATGGCTAAACCCACCTTATCCCAAGGCTAAAGGTGCTTCATCTCAGGATTGAGTACCAGTCACTTATCCCTCAACCGAAAAATTACCCATTTTTCGCACGAAAGAAAAAGTTGTGTTCATATACGCGATTCTCGTGCGGTCAGTTTTGCATAAATATACAGCCCGATTGTATAATCATGCATTCAGAGAGACGAGAAGAGAACACTACAAACTCCATCCAGGGCTCCCCTTTAAGGCAACTTATCCTAAAGTCCCCAAGAAACATTCCTAAATTTCCACTGAAATTCTCCTACACACAATCCGATTCTCTGGTGCGCACGGACGGAAATTCTCCTACGCTTCCGCGGATATTTAGGAGTGAATGAGCGGAAGTGTCCATCCGTAGCCGGTTCTTCAAGCCTTCCCCACTCCGACCTTTTGCATATTTATGCAGGAGTACGTCCGACACACCGCTTTCCCTTTTTGACTAAACAGGTATCGCAAATTATTACTGAGGAATGTAAAGATATGTACAAGCCATGACCTGCACTTCGGCCTCCGATTCACACAGCCCCCCATTTCCCAATCGGCAGTAAAGCGTCACTTCGTCGATAAAACAGACGGATTCGTCGATGAACAAAGTTTTTTTTGCAATAATGAATTAAACTATTTGCTAAGAAGAGAGTCATAAGACTGCATGGAAAAAACCGACACGAAGCAATCTGTCCGAGGTTTGCAGAGCAACAGATTGTATAAAGAGAGGGAAAAAACTTAGTATAAATATATAATAAGGTAAGGAAACCAAATGAAAAAACTACTGTCATTTGTAATTGTGTGTATGTGTGCATCAGCGATGGCGATGGCACAGAAGAATGATGTGGTGGTAAGCGGAATGGTGCAGGACAAGAAGAGCGCCGAACCTGTGATGCAAGCCACCATACAGTTGTTGGCCGTGAAGGACAGTTCCTTTGTGGCAGGTAATGTCAGCGACCTGGAAGGAAATTTCACCCTGCCAGGTGTGGCTGCCGGCAACTACCTGCTGAAGGTATCTTATACCGGCTACACTCCCCAATGGAAGAATTTGGCATTGAAGAAATCCACAGACGTGGGCATTGTCGCACTTGAACAGGACGCCGTCCTGCTGAAGCAGGCAACCGTGACCGCCGAATTGGCCGAAGTGCAGGTGGTGGAAGACACGGTGATGTACAACGCCGGAGCCTATCGTGTGCCACCCGGCTCGATGCTGGAAGAGTTGGTGAAGAAACTGCCCGGTGCTGAGGTGGACGAAAATGGGAAAATCACCATCAATGGCAAAGAGGTAAAGAAGATCATGATGAACGGAAAAGAGTTCTTCAGTGGCGACACGGAAACGGCCATGAAGAATGTCCCCGTGGAGATGGTGGAGAAGTTGAAGGCCTATGACCGGCAGAGCGACTTGGCCCGTGTGACGGGTATCGATGACGGCGAGGAAGAGACGGTACTTGACCTGACAGTGAAGAAAGGTATGGAAAAGGGGTGGTTCGGTAATGCCGATTTGGGATATGGAACAGAGGAACGCTACGCCGGACGTGCAATGCTCAACCGCTTCAGCGATGCCCAACAGATGTCGTTGTTGGGTAATGCCAACAATGTGGGTGGTCGCGGATTCCCCGGCGGTGGCGGCGGGTTCCGTGGCGGTGGCGGCGGTGGCGGCCTGCAAGCCAACAAGGATGCGGGTTTCAACTTCGCGTTCGAGAAGGGTACGTTGGAGATGGGAGGAGATGTCCGTTATCGTCATCGCGACACGGATTCCAAGTCCAAGAGTGCCAGCGAGACCTTCTTGCAGAGTGGAAACTCGTTCTCCAACAGCTTGAGCAACAGCCTGGGATGTACGGAGAACTTTGAAGCCAACTTCCGTTTGGAGTGGGAGCCTGATACGATGACCAACATCATCTTCCGCCCCCGATTCACTTACAATGCGTCGGAAAACTGGTCGGAGAATACTTCGGCAACGTTCAACGAGGATCCTTTTGACTACACAGACAATCCGTTGGGGAATATGGACAATAATGTCCTTTGGGGAGACACCGCACTCGTCAACACCAACAAGAGCAAGTCGAAGAGTGAGAGCGAAAGCTGGAGTGCCAGCGGATCGGTGCAAGTGAACCGTCGGTTGAACAACGAGGGGCGCAACATCACCTTCCGTGGGTCGTACAGCTACACCGACAACGACAGCAAATCTCTGTCTGCATCAGATGTGCGCTATGCGTTGCAGGATTCGGCCTATTCGCGAAACCGTTATAACTTGACCCCTGGAAAGAATTGGGACTATAGCGCACAGGTAACCTATAGTGAGCCTTTGATGAAACAGACATTCTTGCAGTTCAGCTACAGGTTTACACAAAGCTACAATAAGAGTGACCGTTCAACGTATGATTTCAGCGGCCTGACGGATTATTACACCAGTGGTTTCCCCAATGTCCCTGCCAGTTACGAACAGTACTTGGACAAAGACCAGAGCAAGTTTGCCGAGTACTATAACTATACCCACGAAGCACAGATGATGTTGCGTGTCATCCGAGAAAAGTATCAGTTCAACGTGGGATTCACCGTATTGCCCCAGACCACAAAGATGAACTACAGATATTTGGGTACAGATACAACCGTGACGCGCAATGTGCTGAACTTTACGCCCAATGTGCGCTTCCGCTACCGTTGGACAAAGCAGCATCAGATCGACGTACGCTATCGTGGACGTTCGAGCCAGCCCAGTATGACCGACCTGTTACCCATCACCGATACGACAGACCCGTTGAACATCACCATGGGTAATCCGGGATTGAAGCCTTCGTTCTCGCACACCCTGAATGCCCACTATCGCAACAACATTGTGGAGAAACAGCGTGGCATCTTTGCCATGTTGGGCGGACAACTGACACAGAATAGCGTGAGCAGCATGGTCAAGTATAACACCGAAACCGGTGGACGCGAAACACGCCCCGAGAATATCAATGGGAATTGGAATGTCAATGGTATGTTCGGTTTCAACACGGCATTGCCCAACAAGAAGTTCACCATCAACACGAATACTCGTGCCGGCTATGAGAACAGCGTACAGTATTTGGCACAAAACGGCATGGATAGCCGCAAGAATACGACACGAACCATCAATGTCAATGAGAACTTGCGCGGAACTTTCCGAAACGACTGGGAAAGCGGATGGGGATTGGAGGTTTCTCTGACCGGAAGTCTCAACTACCAGCATGCCGAGAATGAGTTGCAGCCCGACCGCAACTTGGAGACATACATGTTTGCCTATGGAGGTAGCACGAATGTGACTTTCCCTTGGAATATGACGCTGTCAACAGATATGAGCATGAACAGCCGTCGCGGATATAGCGATGCAAACATGAATACAAACGAACTCATCTGGAATGCTCAAATTGCCCAAACGCTCTTCAATGGTGCCGGAACACTCTCTCTCCAACTTTATGACATCCTGCACGAGCAGAGCAATATCAGCCGTACCATCAATGCAGCGATGCGTCGCGACTCCGAGACGAATGCCATCAACAGCTATTGCATGTTGCACTTCATTTATCGCCTGAATATCTTCGGTAACGGACAGAATGCGTTCCGTGGAGGTTCTCGTGGCGGTGAAGGCGACTTCGACGGTCCCGGCGGTATGGGCGGTGGCATGAGAGGAGGAATGGGCGGAGGCCGTCCCTTCTAAAGAATAAGAAGAAATATTGTGTATTAAAAAGGAGATTTATTAGACGTGAAAAGTGGATGTGCCAAGTGCATATCCACTTTTTTAATTGACCAATATCACTACAATGATCCCAAAGAATTATCGGACTCCATACTGCGGATTTGATTTTTCTTTCTCTCTTTAACAAAAATATGCCCGTTGCATTGGCTCAATTCAATAAAAAGCAGTACTTTTGCAGCCTGATAATTATCATCTAGATTTATGGAGCTCGATATTTTTACGGCTATATCACCTATTGATGGCCGATACAGAGGAAAGGCGGGAGCCTTGGCCTCTTATTTCTCAGAGTATGCACTTATCAAATACCGAGTGCAGGTTGAAATCGAATATTTCATTACTCTTTGCGAATTGCCGTTGCCTCAATTGACGGGGTTTCCTTCGGTGTTGTTCGAAGATTTGCGCAACATCTACCGCAATTTCTCCGAAACGGATGCGACGCGTATCAAAGAGATTGAGAGTGTGACAAACCACGACGTGAAAGCCGTGGAGTATTTTATCAAAGAGCAGTTTGACAAACTGGGCGGATTGGATGCCTACAAAGAATTTATCCACTTCGGCCTGACTTCACAAGACATCAACAACACATCGGTTCCCCTTTCTATCAGGGAAGCATTAGCAGATGTATACTATCCGCAGATGGATGAATTGGTGGCTCAGCTGAAGGCGTATGCCGAAGAGTGGAAGGAGATTCCGATGCTGGCCAAGACACACGGACAGCCCGCTTCACCCACTCGCTTGGGTAAAGAGGTGATGGTGTTCGTTTACCGATTGGAAAAGCAGTTGGCCGTACTGAAAGCATGTCCGCTGACAGCCAAGTTTGGTGGTGCCACAGGCAACTACAACGCCCACAACGTAGCTTACCCCCAATATGACTGGAAGGCTTTCGGAAACCGTTTTGTAGCAGAAAAGTTAGGCTTGGAGCGCGAAGAATACACTACACAGATTTCCAACTATGACAATCTGGGGGCTATTTTTGACACAATGAAGCGCATCAACACCATTCTGATTGACATGAACCGTGACTTCTGGCAATACATTTCAATGGAGTATTTCAAACAAAAGATTAAGGCCGGCGAGGTAGGTTCAAGCGCCATGCCGCACAAGGTTAATCCGATTGACTTCGAAAATTCAGAAGGAAACTTGGGCTTAGCCAATGCCGTGTTGGAGCACCTGTCTTCGAAATTGCCCGTTTCTCGTTTACAGCGCGACTTGACCGACTCAACCGTATTGCGTAATGTGGGAGTTCCTTTCGGACATATCATAATTGCCGTACAGAGTTCATTGAAGGGCTTGCGCAAGCTGCTATTGAACGAAACGGCCATTTATCGCGACTTGGACAATTGTTGGAGTGTAGTGGCTGAAGCCATTCAGACTATTTTACGTCGCGAAGCCTACCCCAATCCTTACGAAGCACTGAAAGCCCTGACCCGCACAAACCAAGCCATCACTGAAGAGTCAATAAAAACATTCATTGAAGAACTAAACGTCTGCGAAGATGTTAAGAAGGAATTGAGAGTGATTACGCCGCGTACTTATACCGGAGTGTAATCCCACTCGTTCAAAAAAGCATAAATGAAAAGCCTGCGAGGGCGATAACCATAATAATAAAATTAAAGATATGATGACAGACAATGAAAATTGGCGCAATGATTCTGATGAGAATCAGGAGAGCGCAAATGGTTACACCAGATCGTATAACCGCGAGAACAGATTCAACAGTTACAACAACTATAATCGCGAGGAAAACAGCCAGCGTCCCTTCCGCCCCAGTGGCTACGGCAACCGCATGGGCAGCGGTAATGGAATCAGCAACCGTTCCGAGCGTCCACAACGCCCCCGTTTCACCTGCTCATCTGAAAACACAGGTGGCGAACCCCGTCCTCGCTTCACCCGTGTAAGCGGCAATACCAACGGAGGCTACGCTCCGCGTTATTCACGTCCACAACGTCAATACGACAATCGTCAAGAAGGTGGTGAAGGCCGTCCCTTCCGCCCCGCATCTTACAATAGTGGCCGTCCCTCTTATGGAAATTCTCCCCGCCCCCGTTTCAACAATGGTGGCCATAGCAATGGTGAAGAACGTCCTTGGCGAAGCAATGCCGGAGGAGGTTATGGTCAGGAGCGTCAACAACGTCGTCCGAACGGAAATCACGGTGGCCGTCCCCAACAAGGTGGAGGTATGCGTCAGCGTACAGCCGGTTACAATCCCAACGCAAAGTATAGCCGTAAGAAGCAGATTGAATACAAGGAGATTTTGGCCGATCCGAACGAACCTATCCGTTTGAATAAATATTTGGCCAATGCCGGTATTTGTTCACGTCGTGAGGCTGATGAATTCATCACCGCAGGTGTAGTGTCGGTGAACGGTGAAGTGGTAACTGAATTGGGAACCAAAGTAAAGCGTTCAGACGTCATTAAGTTCCACGACCAGCAAGTGAGCGCCGAACGCAAGGTTTACATCTTGTTGAACAAGCCGAAAGATTGTGTGACAACTTCAGACGATCCTCAGGAACGCAAGACTGTGATGGATTTGGTAAAAGGGGCCTGCGCCGAGCGCATCTATCCCGTAGGCCGACTGGACCGTAACACAACTGGTGTATTGCTGTTGACCAATGATGGAGATTTGGCTTCCAAATTGACACATCCCAAGTTCTTGAAGAAGAAGATTTATCATGTATTCTGCGACAAGAATGTGACCAAGGCCGACCTCGACCAGATTGCCTCAGGCATCACTTTGGAAGATGGAGAAATTCATGCCGATGCCATCAGCTATGCCCACGAAACCGACAAGAAACAGGTCGGCATCGAAATCCACTCAGGGAAGAACCGCATTGTGCGCCGTATTTTCGAATCACTTGGCTACAAAGTGACGAAGCTCGACCGCGTATCGTTTGCCGGTTTGACCAAGAAAGGCATCCGCCGTGGCGATTGGCGCTTCTTGACCGAGGCCGAAGTGAACATGCTGCGTATGGGTGCATTCGCTTAAAAGATTAAAAGAAATAAAGAGAGAAATAAAATTATGGAAAATATTTGTAGAACAAAGATAGTTGACCTGTTGAAACGTACCGACTTCGGTGCAATGGTCAATGTGAAAGGTTGGGTACGTACCCGCCGTGGAAGCAAACAAGTGAACTTTGTTGCTCTGAACGACGGTTCAACGATCAACAACGTACAGATAGTAGTGGACATAGCCAACTTCGACGAAGAGATGCTGAAACAGATAACCACCGGTGCCTGCTTGAGCGTGAATGGCGAACTGGTAGAGTCTGTCGGTTCCGGCCAAGCTGCCGAGATCCAAGCTCGCGAGATTGAGGTATTAGGAACTTGCGACAACACCTATCCGCTTCAAAAGAAGGGACATTCCATGGAGTTTCTGCGCGAGATTGCCCATCTTCGTCCGCGTACCAATACGTTTGGTGCCGTCTATCGCATTCGCCACAACATGGCTATGGCCATTCACAATTTCTTCCACCAGAAAGGATTCTTCTATTTCAATGCCCCTATCATCACGGCATCGGATTGTGAAGGCGCCGGTCAGATGTTCCAAGTGACCACGATGAACCTCTACGATCTGAAGAAGGACGAGAACGGTTCCATCATCTACGACGACGACTTCTTTGGCAAGCAGGCCAGCCTCACCGTGTCGGGTCAGTTGGAAGGCGAGTTGGCAGCCACAGCCATGGGTGCCATCTATACTTTTGGTCCTACGTTCCGTGCCGAGAACTCCAACACTCCGCGCCACTTGGCCGAGTTCTGGATGGTTGAACCGGAAGTCGCCTTTGCCGACCTGAAGGAACTGATGGACTTGGAGGAAGAGTTCATCAAGTATTGCGTCAACTGGGCACTTGAAAACTGCAAGGACGACTTGGAGTTCCTCAACAAGATGGTGGACAAGGGACTTATCGAACGTTTGCAAAGTGTCGTGAAGGCTGACTTTGTGCGCCTGCCTTACACTGAGGGTATCCGGATTCTGGAAGAGGCCGTTGCCAAAGGCCGCAAATTTGAGTTCCCCGTATATTGGGGTTGCGACTTGGCCAGCGAGCACGAGCGCTTCCTTGTGGAAGAGCATTTCCAGAAGCCTGTCATCATGACTGACTACCCCAAGGAAATCAAGGCCTTCTATATGAAACAGAACGAGGATGGAAAGACCGTTCAAGGAACCGATGTGCTCTTCCCCCAGATTGGAGAAATCATCGGCGGAAGCGTGCGTGAAGAGAGCTACGATAAGCTGATGACACGCATCAACGAGTTGAGCATCCCCATGAAGGACATGTGGTGGTATCTCGACACCCGCAAATACGGCACTTGTCCTCATGCCGGTTTCGGTCTCGGTTTCGAGCGTCTGCTCTTGTTCGTGACGGGTATGACCAATATCCGCGATGTCATTCCTTTCCCACGCACACCGCGTAACGCCGAGTTCTAAAGGCCACCAATTTGCTTTGTCCAGTTGACAAAGTCAGATATATATTAAACTCATTCTTTCTGTAAAGGCAGGAAGAATGAGTTTTTTCTATTCTTTTTTCAATAAAATTACAAAATAGTTTGCCGTTTTATCAAAAAATAGATATTTTTGTCAGACAAGAAAGAATCCACTTAAATTAATATCATTATGAAACGGACATTTTTATTGACTTTCGTTGTAGCATTGCTCAGCATGTCTGCAACCGTAGCCTGGGGACAGAAGAAAGGACGCGCCGATCTGGAAGGAATTTGGCAGTTGTGTTTTTATGTATCAGGAGCACAGGATACCCCAAGTACATTACGCACCGGAAATACGTTTAAGATTCTTTCCGAAGACGGACACATCACGAACTTCACGGTTATTCCCAGCCGAGGTGCCATCATCACAGGCTTAGGCACGTACAAGGTTAAGGGTAATGTCCTTCGCGAGAGCATGAAGAAGAACATACACCTGCCTATGCTCGACGGTCATGAGAACGACCTTCTGTTTACTCTCAGTGAGGATGGTAATGTAATGTCTGTGAAGTTCTTCTTAAAGGAAGACGAACAAGGCAATGTCATTGATGCTTGGCACTACGAGACATGGCGTCGGGTAGAGATGCCATCCGTCTATCCGCAGGATTTGGTACGATGACGAATAAGTTTTAAGAAAAAAAAAAGGGGGAGCTTCGTGGTGGTGACGCAGCGAAGTTCTCCCTCTGTATTTCTATAAACAACAAAGACAATCATGAAGAAAACAATGACCATTTTGATTGCGGCACTTTGCGCCGTAGCGTGTACCCCCAAACAGGACGTGATGACCGAAGCCTTTGCCCAGGCAGAAGCCATTGTCACATCCATCAAGCAACCCTCCTTCCCCGACAAGACATTCTTGATAACCGACTTTGGTGCGGTGGAAGGCGACTCCGCCTCACTCTGCCACGAAAGTATCAACAAAGCCATACAAGCCTGCCATGATGCAGGCGGTGGCAAGGTGGTGGTACCACAAGGGATCTTCTATACAGGGCCACTTACCCTTTTGAGCAATGTGAATCTGCACATCGAAAAGGGTGCAACACTGAAGTTCTCAACCAATCCGGCCGACTATTTTCCCGCCGTACTCAGCCGTTGGGAAGGCATCGACTGCTACAATGCCCATCCACTGATTTATGCTTATGAGGCCGACAACATCGCACTGACGGGTGAGGGAACCCTTGACGGGCAAGGCAGCCGCACCGATTGGTGGTACATGAAAGGGGGCCGCTACACCGTGGAAGGCATGCCCGACCAGATTACCGGCGGAGGCCGTGCCCGCCTCTTCGGCGCAGCTGAGAACGAACAGTCTGTGGAGGAGCGCGTAATGACCCCCGAAGACGCCCTTCGTCCGCCGTTTGTCAGCTTCATGAATTGCAACAGTGTGCTT
Organism: uncultured Bacteroides sp.; assembly: GCA_964503565.1. Lineage (GTDB taxonomy): Bacteria > Bacteroidota > Bacteroidia > Bacteroidales > Bacteroidaceae > Phocaeicola_A. The sequence goes on along the minus strand of CAZDAN010000024.1, from coordinate 1,028 downwards.
ATCGAGGGTGTCTACATCACCAACTCGCCCTTCTGGGTCATCCATCCCATTTTCTGTCAGGACCTGATTGTGCGTGGGGTGAGAATCAACAGCCACGGCCCCAACAACGACGGTTGTGACCCCGAGTCGTGCAAAAATGTGCTGATTGAAGACTGTGTGTTCGACACTGGTGACGACTGCATCGCCATCAAGAGCGGGCGCAACAACGACGGCCGCAAGTGGAACATTCCCAGCGAAAATATCGTGGTGCGCCGTTGTCAGATGAAGGACGGTCACGGTGGTGTGGTCATTGGCAGTGAAATATCGGGTGGCTACCGCAATCTCTATGTGGAGGATTGCGAGATGGACAGCCCCAACCTGGACCGCATCGTGCGCATCAAGACCAACGCCTGTCGTGGCGGAGTCATTGAAAACATTTTTGTGCGCAATGTCCGCGTGAACGAATGTAACGAGGCAGTCATGCGCATCAACCTGCTCTACGAGCCGGGCGAAGCCTGTAACGCAGCCTTCCCGCCCACGGTCCGCAATGTTTACCTGAGCAATGTCACCTCTCAGAAGAGCAAATATGGCATCATCATCGACGGCTTCGAGGATAAGGCCAACGTTCGCGACATTCACGTTGAGAACTGCGAATTCAACAACGTGAGCAAAGGAAGCACCCGCATTGCCGGTCTGACTGAGAACATCTGTTTCAATAACCTGAAAATAAATGGCGAAGTTGTGACACTTTCGCCGGATAAGTAAGAATTTACAAACTTAAAAAATAGAGCGAACAAGCATGAAAAGAATCTTTTTCTCTTTGGCAGCCCTGCTTTGGGGCTTTGCCCTCCACGCTTCCGCAGAAGGAAGACGTATCGAGAGTTTCAATTACGGTTGGCGCTTTGTGCTGGAAAATGTGGCCGGCGCCGAGCAACCGCAATTCGATGACAGTCAGTGGCGTACGGTGAATGTGCCTCACGATTTCCAGATTGAACAGCCGTGGGTGGCACCCGATGCCAGTGAGCGTGCCGACAACAGCGACCCGGGTG
>CAZDAN010000023.1:0-17273 GCA_964503565.1 uncultured Bacteroides sp. | reverse complement strand
GGTGCGCAACTGCGCACGAGCAGTACCGTTCCTAAACTTCCGCGGAAGTTTAGGAGTGGAAGAATAGAAACATCTGTTTGCAACCGGTCTTCCATTCCCATTCTGTCCTTCCCTTTTGCAAAAATACATCCGTTATGCACCCTTCCCCTTTGATGAAATTAGGAATGGAATAGAAAAGCGGGATTTGTTACCAAGATGTGTAATAAAAAAAGAATTGTAACGACTGCCATTTTCAGCCGGTCAATCTCATTGGACATATAGAATGGGCATCATTGGTGACAAAAATGTCCTTTTCATCGATAAAACCGAACTTTTTATACGTATTTGAAAAAATCTAAATGAAAGTTTTTAGATTTTTTCTTTGGAACGAAAGAAGGAATAAGATACCTTTGCGCCGTTCTAAACCGTTGCGTTATCTTTGTGGCGGAAAAACGTCTTAATAATATAAAGAATATGAGAAAGAAAAACATCCTATGGGCGGCACTGATGATGACCGTCGTAGGTATGATAACTTCGTGTAATACAAGCGGAGAGAAAAAAATGTGTTGCCATATAGAAGGAACAGTGGCTGACTCCACATATACTTATATGCTACTCACACCACAAGGGAATGATGTTAGGACTGTAAAAGCAGACACTATCCCAGTGGTTAATGGCAAGTTTTCATTCGATTTGTACGTAAACGAGGTACTTCCTTATGAAATCATTTCGATGGATGAACACAACAACGGGGCGTGGTGGACTTGTGAGTTCTTTGCCGAAGAGGGTACGGTGAATATTACTTACCACCTCTTTAAAGATGAAAAAAAGCCGGACGTATATTCCGAAACTCCGACGAACAGTGAATACCTGAGACACGAAGCCGAAGTGGGTCGTCTGTTTACCGACGCTCTGAAACAGGAAAGTGATTCTCTGAAAAAAATCGGGCGATGGGATTCCCCCCGAATGACAGAACTGAAGGCCTTGTTTGACCGTGTAAAAGATGACCGTGTTAAAGATTCGTTGGTCTCTTTGGCCAATGCCCTCTACGAATCTGGCGAAGCTTATACACCCGAATACCACGCATTCCAGAAGAAGAGCAAGCAGATAAGAACCAAGCGCGACCGCTTTGTAGAAGACTATATCCGCAATAGTCGTTCGTTGGTAGGACTTTTCCTGTTGAAGCAAAGGGCGCATTGGGGAAGTCGATCTTATGAAAAGGCTCTGTCTGCCAAGGACTCCCTGATTCTTGCTCTGTACACCGAAGTCTATCGGCCGTTGTTTCCCACCCATCCGATGAGTGAATACATGGAGCTATGGGTACAGAGCCAAGGTATTCGTGTGGGTGGGCATTATGTAGATTTCACAGCTCCTGACCTAAATGGTAATCTTCACACGCTCAGTCAGGAGATTGCCGGGAAGGTGGCTTTGATTGACCTTTGGGCTTCGTGGTGCGGTCCTTGCCGCCGTGCCTCATTGAGCATGAGGCCTGTCTATGAAGCCTATAAGGACAAGGGGTTCACCATCGTGGGCGTTGCCCGCGAGTATGAACGAGAGGACATGGAGCGTGCTTTGGCCAAAGACGGTTATCCGTGGCTGAATCTGCTGGAACTTCAGGATGCCAATCATATTTGGGCAAAATACGGAGTCGATAGGGCGGGAGGCATCATCCTGTTGGTGGACACAGACGGCACCATCCTTGCCATAAACCCCTCTGCAGAAGAGGTGGAAAAGGTGTTGGGCGAAAGGATGGCGGGATATGGAAAGGCGAGACTACCGAAGTAGTGCAAGCTTGTCTGCTATAATTGCTTGAAACAGTTCCTGCATGTCATTGGGGAGGATTGGAATTACTAACGGAGAAACAGTTGCCCTATTGTGTATGTCAAAGAGTCAAATGTATATAAAATCCAACTGATTTCTTGTCTATTCCCCAAAAAGGTCGTAATTTTGCCGCTCAATATGAACCCCTAATTTAATTAAGGAATAACTAAAAACGAAACGATATAATGAACTTTGTAGAAGAACTTAGATGGCGCGGCATGTTGCACACCATGATGCCGGGCACTGAAGAACTGCTCTCGAAAGAGATGGTAACGGCCTACTTGGGTATCGACCCTACGGCTGACTCACTCCACATCGGACACTTGTGCGGTGTGATGATGCTTCGTCACCTGCAGCGTTGCGGACACAAGCCGTTGGCACTCATCGGTGGAGCCACGGGCATGATTGGCGACCCTTCGGGAAAGTCGCAAGAGCGCAATTTGCTCGATGAGGCCACGCTGACTCATAATGTGGCTTGCATCAAGAAGCAATTGGAGAAGTTCCTCGACTTCAATAGCGATGCAGAAAACAAGGCCGAGTTGGTGAACAACTATGATTGGATGAAGGACTTCACCTTCCTTGACTTTGCACGCGACATCGGCAAGCACATCACCGTGAACTACATGATGGCCAAGGACAGTGTGCAGAAGCGCTTGAACGGTGAGGCTCGCGACGGTCTTTCCTTCACCGAGTTCACCTACCAGCTCCTGCAGGGATACGACTTCCTCTACCTGAACACTCACAAGAACTGTAAGTTGCAGGTGGGTGGTAGCGACCAGTGGGGAAACATCACCACGGGTACGGAGCTTATCCGTCGCACGACGGGTGGCGAGGCGTATGCGCTGACTTGTCCCCTCATCACTAAGGCCGATGGCGGCAAGTTCGGAAAGACCGAGAGCGGAAACATCTGGCTCGACCCCGCTTATACGTCGCCTTACAAGTTCTACCAATTCTGGTTGAACGTGAGCGACGAGGATGCCGCCCGCTACATCAAGATTTTTACTTCTATCGGAAAGGAAGAAATTGATGCACTCATCGCTGAGCACACCGAAGCGCCTCACTTGCGTCTGTTGCAGAAGCGCTTGGCCAAGGAGGTTACCATTATGGTACATTCTGAAGAGGAATACAACACCGCTGTGGAGGCATCGGGCATTCTTTTCGGAAACGCCACGAGCGAGGCGCTTCACAAGTTGGACGAGGCTACGTTGCTGGCCGTGTTTGAGGGTGTTCCTCAGTTCGAGATTGACAAGAACCTGCTTGTCGAGGGAGTGAAAGCCGTCGACCTGTTCGTAGAAAGTGCCGCTGTATTCCCTTCGAAGGGTGAGATGCGCAAGCTGGTGCAGGGTGGAGGCGTATCGCTGAACAAGGAGAAACTGGCTGCCTTTGATCAGACAATCACCACGGCCGACCTGTTGAACGACAAATACCTGCTCGTGCAACGTGGCAAGAAGAACTATTATTTGGTGATTGCGAAGTAAGATGTTTTAGGCGCGGGTTACACGGATTACACGGAAAAAACATTCGTTTATATGATTTTGAAATCTGTGTAATCCGTGTAATCCGCGCCTAAGGTGAATTTTCTTCGCATTTTTTTTGGATAATTCGCGAGAGAGCACTATCTTTGCACCGCTTTTTAACAGAAAGCACCTGATGATTGGACTATGGTGTAATGGTAACACAACAGGTTTTGGTTCTGTTTTTCCAGGTTCGAATCCTGGTAGTCCAACCGAAGAGAAGCGTTTCAGATAAGTTCTGAGACGCTTTTTTTTTACTTTTCTTTGCTAAGTTCTTAAAAATACCTAATTTTGCAGCCTCTTAGAGAAGAAAAAGGTATTTTAAGGTAAAAAGAACAGATTCAAAATGAAAGGTTTTGTATTCAAGCCTGCGCTCCTGAATTCTTTGCGAAGATATAATAAGGAGACATTTATGGCTGATTTTATGGCTGGTATCATTGTAGGTATCGTGGCTTTGCCATTGGCCATCGCGTTCGGTATTGCTTCGGGCGTTTCGCCCGAAAAGGGTATTATTACTGCTATTGTAGCTGGTTTTGCCATCTCGGCATTTGGTGGAAGTAAGGTGCAGATAGGCGGTCCCACGGGTGCTTTCATCGTTATCATCTACGGCATCATCCAGCAGTATGGTATGGAGGGATTGACCATTGCCACCATCCTTGCCGGTATATTCCTTATATTATTAGGAGTTTTCCACTTGGGTACTATCATCAAATATATCCCTTATCCCATTGTGGTGGGCTTCACCAGTGGTATTGCACTCACCATCTTCACCACACAGATCAAAGACCTCTTCGGATTGGAGATAGCCAGTGTGCCGGCCGACTTCATGGCCAAGTGGGGAGTCTATTTCAACCATTTCCACACCATCGACTGGTGGTCAACGGGGGTGGGATTGATGAGTGTGGCCATCATTGCCCTGACCCCTAAGTTCAGCAAGAAGATTCCCGGTTCGCTCATTGCCATCATCGTGATGACCGTTGCCGCCTATCTGCTGAAGATGTATGCTGGAGTGACCAGCATCGAGACCATCGGCGACCGCTTTACCATCAACGGCACACTGCCTGATGCCGAAATGCCCGACATGACGTGGGAGACCATCAAAGAACTTATCTCACCGGCCATCACCATTGCTGTGCTTGGTGCCATCGAGTCGTTGCTTTCAGCTACAGTAGCCGACGGTGTGGTGGGCGAACATCACAATTCTAATCAAGAACTGGTGGGACAGGGCATTGCCAACATCGTGTCGCCCATCTTCGGAGGTATTCCTGCCACAGGTGCCATTGCCCGCACCATGACCAACATCAACAATGGCGGACGCACTCCCATTGCCGGTATCATCCATGCCGCCATGCTGTTGCTCATTTTCCTCTTCCTTATGCCGTTGGCGCAATACATCCCCATGGCATGTCTGGCCGGTGTGTTGGTCATCGTATCTTACAACATGAGCGAGTGGCGCACCTTCAAGCAGTTGCTGAAGAATCCGAAATCGGACGTTACCGTATTGCTCATCACCTTCATCCTTACTGTCATCTTCGACCTCACCATCGCTATCGAAGTGGGACTGGTAATTGCCTGTTTGCTCTTCATGCGCCGTATGGCCGAGACGACGCAGGTATCTGTCATTACCGACGAGATTGACCCCAATGCCGAGAGTGATGTGGAGATTCACGAAGAACACCTTGTAGTACCCGAAGGTGTGGAGGTATATGAAATCAACGGCCCCTACTTCTTCGGTGTGGCCAACCGGTTCGAGGAGGTAATGCAAAACATGGGCGATCGTCCTAAGGTGCGCATTATCCGTATGCGTAAAGTTCCCTTCATCGATTCTACGGGTATTCACAACCTGACGAACTTCTGCGAAATCTGCCAACGCGAGGGCATACAGATTATCCTCTCAGGTGTGAACGAAAAGGTGCATAAGGTACTCCAAAAAAGCCACTTCTACGACTTGCTTGGCAAGGAGAACATCTGCTCGAATATCAATGAGGCTTTGGAGAAAGCCAGGGCTACAGTGGGTAACTGCTAAGAGTAACACTGTACATTCATAACTCTATTATATTTTCAAAGGGGGCTGCGTTGGTATAATCACCAACACAGTCCCCTTCTTCATCTATGTTTTAATTCAAATATTTACTTGAACAATCCGCCCAACAGGTCGCCGGCCTTGTCCTTCAGGAAATCGGTGGCTGCACTCTTGGTAAATTCGCTCATGATGTTGTTCACATCGAATCCCTTGCCTGAGGTAATCATGCTGATAACTTTCGGAATCATGGGAACGATGGCATTTACCAATGTGGGCGAAAGTCCCAGCTTGCCGGCTACATTGTTGTTGAACAGTTTTCCGGCCAAGGCTGTGATGGGGCTGCTGGCTGCATCCTGATTGCCACTGAAGAGGGCGGTCAGTTGTTCTATACCACCTTCTTTGGCAGCTGTCTGTTTGAAACTGTCGAAGATGGAGTCAGAGAGTCCACCCAATACTTTATCTTTCAATCCTTCAGGGATTGACACGTTTCCGGCCAATGCTTCGCCGGCTTTCTCTTGAATGAGGTCTGTTAAAAATGACATGTTTTTTTAATTATGAATTATGAATCTTCACTCTTCACCTCTCAGCACCAACAGGCTTTCCGGTCCCATGTTGAATAGCAAGTCGGCAATGCTGAGGTCGGGCAGGAAGCCGTGGCGCTGCTTGAACACTTGGTAGTAGGGGCGAGGTGTGTAGGCAGGCAATGCTTCGGTACAAGGACGCTTGGGGTGGATAAGGGTACGCAGGTCGGTGTCCCCCGCTGGTACTTCATGAAGATATTCAGCACTCAACTCTACACGAGGTTCGAAACCAATGAGGTTGCACACCAATTGGCGCAGTTGTTCGTTGAAGTCAAGCAGGAAGGTGTACTTCTTCTCGTAGAAAGGGCGGAAGTCGTCAGTGTAATACTCGAAGAAAGGGCTTTGGCGGTAGGCGGCCTCTAAGGCATTCCAGTGCAGGTGGCGCCAGTTGCCATGGTCGCTGATGCGCACGTCGCGTATCAGGCACTTTTCACCACCGTTGCTCTCGGTGGGGATGGTCAGTGGCAAGGAACCTTGCGCGGTGGCTATCACACAACGGTTGCGATAGGTCTGCTTCACATAGTGTTCCCATTGCTCAATGCGTGCCTCTTTGGCTGCATAGAGTTGTGCGTAGTATGAAACGGGTGCCAGATAGGCAGTGGCGAGGTGGTGCATAATCATTACTTTCTTTTCGGGGAGTTACAATCCTGTCCCAATCCTTTCCCATCGGAATCCCTTATTCCAAGGTTGTTCGGGGTCGTGCGAGAACCAGATGAGCGAGGCACGGCCGATGAGGTGGTCTTCGGGCACAAAACCGAAGAGGCGTGAGTCGGTGATGCTGATGGAGTTGCTGGCTGCCATCCAGCAGTAGTCTTTGGTGAAACGGAACCCCTTGACAGGTGTACCGTCCACCACCAATGTGTTCCCCCTTAGGGTGGCGCGGCGCCCTTCGTGCAGATTGATGGTATTGCACAATAACTTTACATTCCATGGATAGGCCTTTACCAACATGCCGCGTGCAGGCACTACGAAGGGGTGTACTCCATCAGATGTGTCGGTTTGCAAGGCTTTGAAGGTGATTTTTCCTTGTAATTCCTGTTTAAGCAAGTAGAGTTCGTAGTGGCTGAAGCTGCGCACGTATGCACCTTCGTCATAGCCAAGCAGTTGGTTGTCGGATAGACCGATGTGTTGCAAGGTCGCCTGCATCAGCTCTTCCTGTTCACCGGGATAGGCATAGAGGAACTTGTCATCGGGACTGACAATGCTGTCGCTCGTAACTACACGCTCGCTATTCAACATCAAAGTGTCGCCCGGCTGACCTACACAGCGACTGATGTATACTTCGCGTCCGTCAATAGGTGTAGCAGGTTCTTGAGGTGCCGGATTGTTGAAAAGTACCACGTCGCCCCGCCTTACACCGTCGGATGCCCAGCGGTGGTAGCCGATGAGCGAGGTGAAGGGCAGGCGAAGGCCATAGCTCCACTTGTTCACCATCACACGGTCGCCCCGATAGAGGGTGTTCTCCATGCCGTCGGACGGGATGGTGCACGAGGTGAAGGCCAGTGTCCGCACAAGCAGGACGAGGGCCACGGCTATCAACAAGGTCAATAGGGTACGTTTCATTTCCTTCTATTTATTTTATATCATCCACCCACTTGAAAAGGCGCTTCCATCGGATGCCTCCGTCGAAGAGGCTGCGGTCTTTGTCGAGCGAAAGCCAAATGAAGAGCGGCTTTCCCACGATGTGGTCCTCGGGCACAAAGCCCCAGTAGCGCGAGTCGGCCGAGTTGTGGCGGTTGTCGCCCTGCATCCAGTAGTAGTCCTGCTTGAAGGTGTAGGAGTCGGCCTCTGCGCCGTTGATGAGGATGCGTCCGTCGGGCGTCACCTCCAGCTTGTTGCCCTCGTAGACGGCGATGGGGCGTTCGTAGATGGGCAGGTTCTCCAGGGTCAGACGGATGCTCTCGCCCTTCTTGGGAATCCACACGGGGCCGTAGTTGTCACACGTCCAATCCTTGTGCATGTTCAATGGGTAGAGGTCGCCATATTGCTCTTCGGGATAGGGTTTTATGTCGCGCACCACATCCTTACGGGCCAACAAACTTTGTTTGGTGGCTTCGGTTAAGGGCAGGCAATACATGGTGCCTTGTGGATTGTGGTTTTGCAAATCTTCGTTGCTGATGCCCAACTGGTGGGCAAGGTCGGCAGGGATGGGCCGGTTGGTGGTCACCAGGTAGTTGTATTGCACATTGTCCGGCTCTTTGTTGGCCACACCGTCAAGGTAGATGATGCGGTCTTTTATCTGCAACGTTTGTCCCGGCAAACCCACGCAACGCTTCACGTAGTTCTCGCGTCGGTCGGTGGGGCGCGAGGTCACTTCTCCGAATTGTTGGGGTTGTTGCATGATGTACTTTCTTCCTAATGCATAATTCTTGGCATAGTAAGCCCGTTGTTCAAGGGTGGTGAGCGAATCGAGCACCAGCTTGTCAGGATTCAGTTGTGCACCGTAACCGTATGCCAAGGTGTAGAAGTCGGCATTCTGCATATTCAGTGCCACGGTGTCGCCCGAGGGGTAGTTGAATACTACGATGTCATTGAGTTTCACATTGCCAAGCCCCTTCACGCGGCGGTATTCCCATTGGGGCCATTCGAGATAGCTTTTGCAATTCATAAGGGGCAGTGTGTGTTGGGTCAACGGCATGGTCAGCGGTGTCTGCGGGATGCGAGGGCCATAGCTCACCTTGCTCACGGCCAGGTAGTCGCCCACGAGCAGTGATTTTTCCAACGACGAAGTGGGAATCACGTAGTTTTGGAAGAAGAACTGGTTGACGAAGTAGACGGCCACCAGGGCAAACATGATGGCATCCACCCAACCCATCACCCACAGGAAGGTCTTGTTCTTTGACCGCTTCCACCACGTCCAGGGTATCTTCTTGCTGATGTAGGCATCATATATAAAAGGTACGACCAGCAAGCCCCACCAGCTGCCCACCCAGTAGAGGAAGAGCAGGTAGAGCACCGTGACCACTGCAAACTTGACCCATTGCATGCGTGGGTCAACTCTCTTTTCCTTCTCTTTGTCTGTCTTTTCTTTATTCTTCATGTCTTTTCTCTATATTATCTTACGTTACTGCCAAGCCGATGGCAGTGTCCTGCCTCTATGGTGGCAGTACTCTGCCACAGTAATGGCAGACGTCTGCCAACGCCGTTGGCAGTAGCTGATTGAACTAATCTTCCTGATGAAAGAAGCGAATGAAGGGCCGATTAGAACTTGAACAGGTCGTCCATCCCAAGGAATCCCTCGTGATTGGCCGTATATTCGGCGGCCAACACGGCACCCAAGGCAAAGCCCTTGCGGCTGTGTGCATCGTGGGTGATGGTGATGCAATCGGCCTCGGAGTCGTAGCTGATGGAGTGGATGCCCGGTACTTCGTCGCGACGAATGGCTGAGATGGGCAGCTCGTTTGCTTGGCACTCGGTGCTTCCGCTCACGGTGCCGTCGGGGGCGGTCAGTGTGCCCATCACCCACTTGCTCTTGCGTTCGAGGTTTTCCATGATTCCCTCGGCCAGTGTGATGGCCGTGCCGCTGGGGGCATCCAGCTTGTGGATGTGGTGGGTCTCCTCCATGCTCACCTCGTACTCGGGGAACTTGTTCATGATACCGGCCAAATATTTGTTCACGGCCGAGAAGATGGCCACGCCAAGGCTGAAGTTGCTGCTCCAGAAGAGCGTCTTCCCACCCGTGGTGCAGAGCTGTTTCATTTCGTCCAGATGTTCGTCGAGCCACCCGGTGCTGCCCGAAACCACTTTCACTCCGGCGGCAAAGGCTTTCATGTAGTTCTGATAAGCCACGGTGGGAGCAGTAAATTCAATGGCCACATCGGCACTCTTAAAGGCGGCAGACTCAAACTCTTCCTGATTGTCAATGTCGATAATGCTCACTATCTCATGACCGCGGCTTAGGGCTATCTGCTCTATCATTTTACCCATCTTGCCGTATCCAATTAATGCTATTTTCATTGTAAATCGTCAATTAAATGGTGCAAATGTAGGCAATTATCGCGGATATTCCTACATTTGTAGGATTTTTTAAAAAAACTCTTTCTGTGAAAAGGGAAAATCGACATAAAAATCACTTGTTACAACCCTCAAAAAGCAGATGTATGGAATACCTGTTACACTACACTTGGAAGCATCGCCTTTTTCCGCTGGAGGAGCTGATGACCACCGACGGACATCTGGTGGAGGTCATCGACCCGGGCCTTCGCAACACCGATGCAGGCCCTGACTTCTTCAATGCCAAGATGAAGATAGGCGGCACCCTGTGGGTGGGAAATGTGGAGATTCACACCCATCTGCGCGATTGGTATGCGCATGGCCATCAGGGCGACAGGGCCTATGACAATGTGGTGCTGCACGTCGTGGAGCACACCGATGGCGAACCGCCCGTGACCGACACTGCCGGTCGTCCTATTCCCACCCTGGCACTGCCCGTGCCTCAGCGCGTGAAGGACAATTACCACGAACTGATGCGCACCGAGGAGTATCCGCGTTGCCACCACATTATACCCACTTTGCCCCGACTGACGGTGCACAGCTATCTCAGCGCCTTGCACACCGAGCGCCTGACCCGCAAGGCAGAGCGCATCGAACAATATCGTCAGAAGAACGAACTCAATTGGGAGAATGCCTTCTTCATGACGCTGGCACGCAACTTTGGTTTTGGGGTCAATGGCGAGGCGTTCGAAGAGTGGGCGGCACACATTCCCCTGCGGGCGGTGAACAAGCATCGCGACGACTTGATGCAAATCGAAGCCTTCTTTTTCGGACAAGCCGGTTTGTTGCAAGGCGAGGTGACCGACGGGGGGGATGAATACTTCCATCGTCTGCAACGCGAGTATGCTTTCTTGGCCAACAAGTTCGACCTGAAGCCGATGGATGCCGTGCGTTGGCGCTTCCTGCGCATGAGGCCTGGCAATTTCCCCCACGTGCGACTGGCGCAATTGGCCTACCTCTATTACAAAGGTGAAGGGTTGCTCAGCCGCCTGCTCGATGCCACATCGGTGGAGGAGATAGGGAAACGGCTCGTGGCCGACACATCGGAGTACTGGCAGACCCACTACACATTCGGCCACTCCTCGCCCCACCGCACCAAGCAGTTGAGCCAAGCCACCCGTCTGTTGCTCATCATCAACACCATCAGCCCCTTCCTTTATGCCTATGGTCGGCATCAGGGAAAAGAGGTTCTGTGCCAACGTGCCGTCACTCTTTTGGAAGAGCTGAAAGCCGAGGATAACCGCATTATCCGCATCTGGCGCGGGTGTGGACTCAAGGTGGAGAGTGCGGCCGACTCGCAAGCCCTCATCCAACTGAAACGTGAATATTGCGACGTGAAGAAGTGCCTTCATTGCCGCTTCGGATATGAATACTTAAAGAGAAAAGAATAATGGACTATACATTCGAACTGAAAATGAAGGTGCGCGACTATGAATGCGACCTGCAAGGCATCGTCAACAATGCCAATTATCAGCACTATATCGAACACACCCGCCATGAGTACCTCACCTCGCGTGGCATCAGTTTTGCACAGATGCACGCCGACGGGATAGATGCTGTGGTGGCCCGCCTCACCATGTCGTTCAAGACTCCGCTCACCAGTGGCGACGAGTTTGTCTCCAAACTCTACCTCAAGCGCGAGGGTATCAAGTATGTCTTCTATCAGGACATCTTTCGTCTGCCCGACATGAAGTGTGCCATGAAAGCCGTGGTGGAGACCGTCTGCCTCGTGAACGGCCGCTTGGGTACCTGCGATGAACTGGATGAAAAACTCACCTTCCATGAATAATCCTCCCATGAAACCCGAAGAAGTTCTCCATTGCCTGGCTTTGCAACAGATGCCCGGCGTGGGCCTTATCAGTGCCCGCGTGTTGTATGATGTGTTTGGAAGCGCTGCCGACGTGTTTGCCCGTCGTGCTGAGTTGGTGCACTATACCCAACCTGCCCAGCGCCGTCTGTTGAACCAGTTGGACAATCCCGATGCCTTTCGTCGTGCCGAACGTGAATTGGAGTTTGCACAGAAGAATGGCATCGACGCCATCTGCATTGGCGACCGGCGCTATCCGTCGCGTCTTCGCGAATGTCCTGATGCGCCTTTAGTGCTCTTCTTCAAGGGGGATACTGACCTCAATGCCCTGCGCGTGGTCAGCATGGTGGGCACCCGCAAGGCTACCGACTATGGCCGCCAACTCTGCAACGACTTCGTTCGCGACCTCAAGGCTCTGTGTCCCGAAGTTCTTATTGTCAGCGGATTGGCCTACGGCATCGACATCGCCGCCCACCGTGCCGCCTTGGATAATGGGTTGTCCACCGTGGGGGTGTTGGCTCATGGGCTCGACCGTATCTATCCGCCTGTGCATCGAGGTACGGCCATTGAGATGTTGAGGCAGGGCGGATTGCTCACCGAGTACATGAGTGAGACGAATCCCGATCGGCAGAATTTCGTGCAACGAAACCGCATTGTGGCCGGTATGGCCGATGCGACTGTTGTGGTAGAGAGTGCGGTCAAGGGCGGAGCGCTCATCACTGCCGGTCTGAGTGCGGATTATCACCGCGATTGTTTTGCTTTTCCCGGCCGCGTAGGTGACCCCTGTTCGCAAGGATGCAATGCGTTGGTGCGCGACAACAAGGCGGCACTTATCCTTTCGGCCGAAGATTTTGTGAAAGCCATGTCGTGGGACCTCTCGCCTGCCAATCGTCAGGTGCCGCAAGCTATCCAGCGCCAACTCTTCCTCGACCTCTCGCCTGATGAAGAGGCTCTTGTCGCTGCTCTTCGTTCTCATCGCGACGGTTTGCAAATCAATCTGCTGGTGATAGAGGCCGATATGCCTATCAACCGTGTCAGTGCCCTGCTGTTTGAGTTGGAAATGAAGGGAGTGGTGAAGGCCCTTGCCGGTGGGGTCTATAAGGTGGTATAGTCCCTCAGCGATACCAAGAAACGGCTTGTTTCGGATGAAGATGCCTCCCCGATGGTGGCAAAAAACGGCGTCTTTCTTGGAATATTAGGGCGATAGATGTATCTTTGCGCCATGCAAAGAGATTTTTTCCAGAAGATATGCTTGAGATTCGTCCGCCTGAGGGGGGCGAAAGGTGCTGTGCGTGTGTGGCCATTCATTGTGGCCATGATGCTGGTTGTGCCGCTTTGTGCCCAGAAACGCAGGGGGCAGACGGGGCGGGAGCCGCTCTTCGGCAAGTCTTTGGCTGCATATACGGTAGCTTCGGACAAGTTGGCGGGCGCCACTTTCTATTTGGTTTCGGGCCACGGCGGGCCGGATCCGGGGGCGATGGGACTGTACCAAGGGAGGCCGCTCTACGAGGATGAGTATGCCTACGACATTGTTTTGCGCCTTGCACGTGAGTTGTTGATGCGGGGAGCGAAGGTGCATGTCATCGTTCAGGACAAAAAAGACGGCATCCGGGATGACAGGATTCTGCCCGGAAGCAAGCGCGAAACCTGCATGGGGGACGTGATTCCGCTGAACCAGACTGAGAGACTGAGGCAGCGGGCGGCGAAGATTAACGCCCTCTACAAGCGGGACAAGGGGGCGTACCGACGCGCCATCTTTGTCCATGTCGATAGCCGAAGCGAGGCAAAGCAGACGGATGTATATTTCTATCATGCGCCGGGAAGCAAGCAGGGGAAGCGCCTTGCCGACCGGTTGAAACAGACTTTCGCCGACAAATATCGCAAGCATCAGCCCGGAAGGGGCTTCACCGGCACGGTGAGCGGACGGAACTTGTATGTGCTTCGCAACACTTCGCCCGTGGGAGTGTTCCTGGAATTGGGCAACATCCGCAATCGGAAGGACCAGAAACGTCTCGTCATTCCCAGCAACAGGCAGGCCCTTGCCCGATGGATTGCCGATGGGATAGAGCAGGATTATCGCTGAACGACGGTGAAGCGAACTGGAATGCAATACAAGAGTGGACTTTGTTAATTGTCTCATCAAAATCTATCAGGTGTTCGGGTTTCGTCCATCAGCTGATAGATTTTTATTTGTCAGCTGATAGAAAATCCTCGGACACCTGATAGATTTTGCTCGGACTTAGGCAAGTTTTTCAAACTTCTAACTCCACGTTTCTTATATCTAACTCACGTTATTTTAGGCGCGGATTACACAGATTTATATAGCAGTTTTTTAGAATCATCTGTGTAATCCGTGCCTAAAAATCTAAATGATAGAATCTTATTTAACCTGAATAACCAAGTAGCGCGACACGCTCCAGAAGGTGGTGGGGTCGGTGATGCGCAACACTCGCTGTCCTTTCTCGTCCTTATCGAGGCTGTAAGAGCCGTCGGGGTGGATGGTAAGCAGCTTTGCACTCTTGCTGAAGAGCTTGATTTCGGTGTCGCGACGTATGTCAATCTGCGTGAAATAGTCCTTGTTAAAGTTGGCATCCTGCAGGACTTCATCCTTTCCAAGCAGCTTCTCGTCGAGGATTTTCTGCTCCTTCAGCTCCTTTTTTGTGCCATAAACGAACCATGCAGCATTGAGGCTCTTGTCCTGAGCGTCGATGATTCGCTCCTTTGCGATGCTGTCTGCCCTGAGCAAAGCCACGTCGGTCCGCAGGCTTTCGACCATCTCATCCAGCTCCGCAATGCGTATATTCTTGTCTGCAAGTTCGGCCTGCAGGGCGACAAGCTGCTGGGCTTTCTCGGCCAATTGTGCAGAAAGGTTGTCCACCGTCCGCTTCATCTGTTCCGTAGCGTTGGAGTTTCCCTTCAGTTTCTTCTCCAGTTCGGCAATCTTTTCCCGGTTCTGCTTCATCGTTTGGGCAATGAAAGCCATGTCTTCCCTGACTTCATCGAGGGTCGAAGCCGGCTGTTCGCCTGCCACTTTCACGCGTCCTTCGGCCTCATTTATCAGTCGGAAGCCTTCCTGAATCGTGTTGAAGGTATTCATGAACTCCTGCAACTCGGCATTCTTTCTGCTGAGTTCGGTCTGCAACGAGTCATTCGCGTGTTGCAGGTTCTGTTGTTTTTTACCAAAATTGTCGCAGGCAACACTCAGGATTGCACAGGCGACGAGTAGCATTAACTTTTTCATAAGCCTTATACCTTATATATATACATTATCTTTCTCTTTCTTCTTCCCCCTTTTTCTTCGTGCTTCGGCCGGCCAGCAGGATGACGATTTCTCCCTTGGGTTCGTGCTCGCGGAAGTGACCGGCCACCTCTGACAGGGTTCCGCGCACGGCTTCCTCGTGTATTTTTGAGATTTCGCGGCAGACAACCACCTGCCTTTCCTCGCCGAATGTCTCGGCAAACTGGGTCAATGTCTTCACCACGCGGTAGGGCGACTCGTAGAAAATCATCGTTCTCTCCTCGGCTTGCAGGGCCTGCAGTCGCGTCTGCCGTCCCTTTTTCTGCGGCAGAAATCCCTCGAAGCAGAAGCGGTCGCAAGGCAAACCACTGCTGACAAGGGCGGGAACGAACGCCGTCGGCCCCGGCAGGCACTGGACTTCAAGTCCTGCCCGCACACACTCTCGGACCACAAGGAAGCCCGGATCGCTGATTCCCGGCGTTCCTGCATCACTGATGAGTGCGACATTGGCACCGCTTCGGATACGGTTTACAACACTTTCCACCATCTGATGTTCATTGAACTTGTGGTGGGATTGCATCGGATTCTTAATCTCATAGTGCTTGAGCAACTTGCTTGAAGTGCGCGTATCTTCGGCCAAAATCAGGTCGGCCTCCTTCAGAATGCGGATGGCGCGCAGCGTAATGTCCTCCAAATTTCCTACCGGAGTAGGCACAACGTACAGTATTCCCATTGTCTTAATCGTTAGAACTGAGTGTGCAAATGTAGGAAGAAATTGGTGGTAATCGCAGAAAAAGGTGCATCTTTTAACAGTTGTTTCATATAATAGTGAAGAAAAAAGGGGTAAAAGGTTGTTCTTATGCGAAAAAAAGGTGATAACTGATGAAAATTGACTACCTTTGCTTCCGCCCTAAAAGATACATGCCTATGTTGGAAAAGAAAATCACTTTCGACAGCTTCGTCCGTGGTTCACTGACGGTAGCTCTGCTCGTCGGCCTCTTTTACCTGGTCGGTCACCTGAGCGGCGTGCTGCTTCCCTTCTTCATTGCCTGGTTGGTTGCCTACTTCCTCTATCCCCTTGTGAAGTTCTATCAATATCGTTTGCGGATGAACAATCGCGTGGTGGCCATCCTTAGCGCGATGCTTACGGTCGTCGTGGTGCTTATTTTGGCCGGCGTTTTCTTCGTCCCTTCGGTGGTCGGGGAGACAGTAAAGCTGAAGGACCTGCTGATGCAATACTTTGCCAAGGGCAGCCACAACGCCTCCATTCCCGGTACGATAGAGAACTTTATCAAGGAAAATATCGACTTGAACCACTTGCAACAGTTCTTCACCGAAGAGAACCTGGCCAACACCCTACGCAGCCTTATGCCCAAAGTGTGGAGCATTGTGCACCATTCGGTCAGCTTCATAGTGGGCATTTTCGCCTCATTCATCATCCTGCTCTACATCTTTTTCATCCTTCTCGACTATGAATCCATCGCCAATGGTTGGATAAAACTGGTCCCATCCAAGCACCGGGGCTTCGTACAGGCCATAGCAACCGACGTGGAAATCAGCATGAATCGTTACTTTCGCGGTCAGGCTCTCGTCGCTTTTCTCGTAGGCGTACTCTTCAGCATCGGCTTCCTCATCATCGATTTCCCCATGGCTATCGGCTTCGGCCTCTTCATTGGCCTGCTCAATATGGTACCTTACTTGCAACTTGTGGCCTTGGTTCCCACCGTATTGTTAGCCCTTCTGAAGGCCGCCGACACGGGACAGAACTTCTGGGTCATCCTCTTGTTGGCTCTGATAGTCTTCTGTGTGGTGCAAGTCATTCAGGATGGAATCATTGTTCCCAAAATAATGGGTAAGATTACGGGACTCAATCCCGCCGTCATTCTGCTCTCCCTCTCCGTATGGGGCAGTCTGCTTGGCATGTTGGGCATGATTATCGCCCTGCCGCTCACCACACTTATGTTGGCCTATTATAACCAATATCTGCATTATGAAGAAAGCGTTCTCCAACCCGCCGACACACAAAAACCACATGCTACTTCACAGGAAAAACCGCGTAAGCCACGCCGGAAGCGTCCGTCACGCAAACCTTCATCCGTCTCAGAATCTTCTATAAGATCCCATTCCGACGGACATACATAGAAGCAAAAGTCCCCTCTTCACGGCCTCCTAATCAGTCGATTATCCCGCTTTTTATGCTTCTTTTGTCAATTTCCTAAGAAAAAATTTGGTCAATTCACACAAAGACAGTATCTTTGCACTCGCTTAACGGCAAACAACAGGTTTGATTCGCTAGCTCAGCAGGTAGAGCACAACA